>JBCNOX010000059.1:0-15556 GCA_039593645.1 Pseudoduganella sp. | reverse complement strand
AGTCGTTGATCAGGAACGGCTTGATCGAGTGGTACTGCTTGAAGAACTGGGTCATGTCGACGATCAGGTCGCGCACCACCGGCAGGCCTGGCAGCGGACGCAGCACGATAGGCTCGGTCAGCTCGTTGAGGTTGGTGGTGCAGGCCAGGCCGTTCTTGCCGTTGATGTTCATCGCGTCGGAACCGCACACGCCTTCGCGGCAGGAGCGGCGCAGCGACAGCGAGTCATCCACGTCGGACTTGATGCGCTGCAGTGCGTCCAGCAGCATCTTGTCGGTATCTTTCAGCTCGACCGTCAGGTCTTGCATGTACGGCTTGGCGTCCTTGTCCGGATCGTAACGGTAAATCTTGAATTTGAGAGTGCGTGCCATGTTGTGAGGCCCTTGCTTAGAAAGTACGTGCTTTTGGCTTGAAGGTTTCGACCGTCAGCGGCTTGGTGACGACTGCCTTGTATTCCAGGCGGTTGCCTTCGGAGAACCACAGGGTGTGCTTCATCCAGTTTTCGTCGTCGCGCTTCGGATGGTCGTCCTGGGCGTGGGCGCCACGGGATTCCTTACGTGCGTTGGCCGAAACGATGGTCGCTTTCGCGGTTTCGATCAGGTTGTCCAGTTCCAGCGCTTCCACGCGGGCGGTGTTGAACACCTTGGACTTGTCCTTGTACGAAACGTGCTTGCGGCGCTCGTCCAGCTTCATGATTTCCTGCACGCCCTTGGCCAGCATTTCGTCGGTACGGAACACGCCGCAGTATTTCTGCATGGTGGCGCGGATGTCGTTGGCAACGTCTTGCACGCGCTCGCCACCGGTGGAGGTTTCCAGGTGGTTCAGGCGGTTCATTGCGAAGTCGGCTGCATCCTTCGGCAGCGGCTTGTTTTCCTTCTGCTTCAGGTTCTGTGCCACCACGTGGTTGCCGGCTGCGCGGCCGAACACCACCAGGTCCAGCAGGGAGTTGGTGCCCAGGCGGTTTGCACCGTGCACGGAGACGCAGGCGCATTCGCCGATGGCGTACAGGCCGTTCACCACTTTCTGGGTGCCGTCGCCGTTAGGCACGACTACCTGGCCGTGGATGTTGGTCGGGATACCGCCCATCTGGTAGTGGATGGTCGGCACGACCGGGATTGGTTCCTTGGTCGCGTCGACGTTGGCGAACTTGTGGCCGATTTCCAGGATCGATGGCAGGCGCTTCTGGATGGTCTCGGAGCCGATGTGGCGCAGGTCCAGCAGGACGTGGTCCTTGTTGGGACCGCAGCCGCGGCCTTCCTTGATTTCCTGGTCCATGGAGCGGGACACGAAGTCGCGTGGCGCCAGGTCTTTCAGGGTCGGAGCGTAGCGCTCCATGAAGCGTTCGCCGTTCGAGTTGATCAGGATGCCGCCTTCGCCGCGCACGCCTTCGGTGATCAGCACGCCCGCGCCGGACACGCCGGTCGGGTGGAACTGCCAGAATTCCATGTCCTGCAGCGGCAGGCCGGCACGTGCCGCCATGCCCATGCCGTCACCGGTGTTGATGAAGGCGTTGGTCGATGCTGCGAAGATGCGGCCTGCGCCGCCGGTTGCGAAGATGGTGGTCTTGGCTTCCAGGATCATGCATTCGCCGGTTTCCATTTCCAGGGCCACCACGCCAACCACGTCGCCGTCGGCATCGCGCACCAGGTCCAGGGCCATCCACTCAACGAAGAAGTGGGTGCGGGCGCGCACGTTGCGCTGGTACAGGGTGTGCAGCAGTGCGTGGCCGGTACGGTCAGCCGCGGCGCAAGCGCGCTGCACTGGCTTCTCGCCCAGGTTCGCGGTGTGGCCGCCGAACGGACGCTGGTAAATGGTGCCGTCCGGGTTACGGTCGAAAGGCATGCCGAAGTGTTCCAGCTCGTAGACGACTTTCGGTGCTTCGCGGCACATGAATTCAATCGCATCCTGGTCGCCGAGGTAGTCGCCACCTTTGACGGTGTCGAACATATGCCAGTACCAGTTGTCTTCCGACATATTGCCCAGCGAGGCGCCGATGCCGCCCTGCGCTGCCACGGTGTGGGAGCGGGTCGGGAACACCTTGGACAGCACGGCCACGTTCAGGCCGGCTTCCGCCAGTTGCAGGGAGGCGCGCATGCCGGAACCGCCGGCGCCAACGATCACCGCGTCAAAGCGGCGGGTAGGGATTGCAGATTTGATAGCTGCCACGATTTACACACTCCACAGAATTTGCAGCGACCAGGCGGCGCAGGCGATCAGCCAGCCAATGGTTGCGATTTGCAGGAACAGACGCAGGCCGACCGGCTTGATGTAGTCCATCCAGATGTCACGCACGCCAACCCAGGCGTGGTAGAACAGGGCCAGCAGGGTCACCGCGCTGAACAGCTTGAACCACTGCTTGGCGAACAGCTCTGCCCAACCTTCGTACGACGGGGTCGACGAGGTGAAGATCATGAAGAACAGGACGGCGGTGTACACCACCATCAGCACGGCGGTCACACGCTGGACCAGCCAATCCTTGACGCCGTAGTGGGCGCCGACAACCAGGCGTTTTGGGCCGATGTTATTGTTAGCCATTTAGAACACTCCAAACAATTTCAGTGCGACCAGCGCGGTCACGATGACGGTGATCACCACCACCACGGTGGCGGACTTGCGCGCCGAATCCTTGTCCAGGCCGACGTGGGTGTCCATGATCAGGTGGCGTACGCCTGCGCAGAAGTGCTGGGTGTAGCCCCAGACCAGGGCCAGCATGACCAGCTTTGCGATCGGATGGGAGGCGATGATCATGAAGTTGGCGAAGGTGTACTCGGAGCGCAGCGATTCCTGCAGCAGGTACAGCACGAACGGCAACAGCAGGAACATCAGGGCGCCGCTGATGCGGTGCAGGATCGAGACGATGCCGGCCATCGGCAGTCGGTAGTTCATCAGATCCGTAACGTGGATGTTACGGAATTCTGGCCGCTCTTTTTTTGGGGTTTCCCGCACGGCTTCAGTCATATACAACCTCCCTATGCTTTATTACAAATGATTTGCCAAACTTGGCGAAACTGCGATTTTCGCCGATTTTTGCTGTTCAGACCAATATGTATTCTTACATATCGCCAAAATATTATTGCGCTGCACCCTAACTGAGATCATTTTGATAATGATGTCGCTCGGTCAAGTACAGGCCGCGGCGCAGTTCGACCGGTTTATCGCCGTAAGTGAAGGAAACGCGCTCGGCGCACAGCAGCGGCGTGCCTGCCGCCACCTTCAGCAGCTCGGCATCGCCCTGCTCGGCGCATACGGCACGGATCTTTTCCTGGGCCCGGATCATGCGGGTGCCAAACTCGGATTCGAACAGGCCGTACATCGGCCCTTTATATTCATTCAGGCGTTCCGCCGTCAGGCCTTTGAAGATCAGGCCCGGCAGCCACAGTTCTTCCACGATGGTGGGCACGTTGTCGAAACTTTGCACGCGCTTGATGTATACGACAGCGTCGCCGGACTTCAAATCGAGCAGGCGCGCCACTTCGGCCGGCGCGCGCAGGCGCTTGACTTCAATAAAGCGGGATTCGGGATAATGCGGCACACCTTCGTCCGGCACCAGGCGCAGGAAGCGGAAATGCGCGCGGGCCTCGTGGTGGGTGGACACGAAAGTGCCCTTCCCTTGCTTGCGCACCACCAGGTTTTCCGCCGCCAGTTCGTCGATCGCCTTGCGCACGGTGCCCTGGCTGACCTTGAAGCGGTTGGCCAATTCAACTTCGCTGGGGATCATTTCGCCCGGCTTCCATTCGCCGGATTGCAGGCTCTGGGTGATCAAGCCTTTGATCTGCTGGTACAGGGGAGAAAAAGTGGGGGACGGTGCGCCGGCCGCGCCAAGGGCGTCAGAAGTGGTCTGGTTGGGCGTGACGGGATTCATAGCCCGCTATTCCACCACATCCAACCCTCTACGTCCAGAAAAATCCTATAACTTATATGTCTTATATAAGACATAAGATAGGATTGACAGCCAGTCAGCGGAAGCCTACACTCGCCCGAATTGTCGTATCATTACGAGCTTACACCGTTTTCACGTCCACTTTGGAGATTCACCATGGCTAAAACCCCAATGCGTGTTGCCGTTACCGGCGCCGCCGGCCAGATCGGCTATTCCCTGCTGTTCCGTATCGCCAACGGCGACATGCTGGGCAAAGACCAGCCAGTCATCCTGCAACTGCTGGAAATCCCAGACGAGAAGGCCCAGAAAGCGCTGAAAGGCGTGATGATGGAAATCGACGACTGCGCCTTCCCTCTGCTGGCCGGCATGACCGCCCACTCCGACCCGATGACCGCCTTCAAGGACGCCGACGTGGCCCTGCTGGTTGGCGCCCGTCCTCGCGGCCCAGGCATGGAGCGTAAAGACCTGCTGGAAGCCAACGCCCAGATCTTCACCGTGCAAGGCAAAGCGCTGGACGCCGTCGCTTCGCGCAACGTGAAAGTCCTGGTGGTCGGCAACCCAGCCAACACCAACGCCTACATCGCCATGAAGTCCGCTCCATCGCTGCCAGCGAAGAACTTCACCGCCATGCTGCGCCTGGACCACAACCGCGCCCTGTCGCAAGTCGCCGCCAAGACCGGCAAGGCGGTCAAGGACATCGAAAAGCTGTGCGTATGGGGCAACCACTCCCCAACCATGTACGCTGACTACCGCTTCGCCACCATCGACGGCCAGTCGGTAAAAGACATGATCAACGACCAGGAATGGAACGCCAACGTGTTCCTGCCAACCGTGGGCAAGCGTGGCGCAGCGATCATCGAAGCACGCGGCCTGTCTTCCGCAGCTTCCGCAGCCAACGCTGCGATCGACCACGTGCACGACTGGGTACTGGGCACCAACGGCAAGTGGACCACCATGGGCATCCCTTCCGACGGTTCCTACGGCATCCCTGAAGGCACCATGTTCGGCTTCCCAGTGACCTGCGAAAACGGCGAATACAAAATCGTCCAGGGCCTGGAAATCGACGAGTTCTCGCAAGAGCGCATCAACATCACGCTGAAGGAACTGACCGAAGAGCGTGAAGGCGTGAAGCACCTGCTGCCATAATCGTCTTTTACAGTGGAACCGGTTAAACCACCGATCCGCCGTACCCGCCGCGCTGCCGAGGGCAGCGCGGCTGCTGTTTCATCTAACGCACCAATGCATCCATCCGAGGTTTTATTCCAGGGCACACGCCAGCCGCTGCTGCTCCCTGCCTGCGACCACTACGCCGGCAGCGAAAAGCTGATGCGCAAATCCATGGCCCTGCAACAAGAGCTTGGTCCCCTGTTCGACATCACCTTCGATTGCGAGGACGGCGCTGCCGCCGGCAACGAAGAATCCCACGCCAAGCTGGTCGCCCTGCTGCTGCTGGACGAGGCCAATGAGTTCAACCGCATCGGCGCCCGCGTCCATGACGTGAACAGCCCGTTCTTCGAACGCGACGTCGAGATCATCTGCACCGAGGCTGGCCACAGGCTGGCCTACATCGTGGTGCCAAAGCCGGAGAGCGTGCAGGAAGTCGAGCGCGCCATCGACCTGGTCAACAAGCATGCCGCCAAATCGGGCCGCAGCACGCCGGTACCGGTGCATGTGCTGATCGAGACCCATGGGGCGCTGCGCGACGTGCACGATATCGCCGCCCTGCCCCAGGTCGAATGCCTGTCCTTCGGCATCATGGACTTCGTCTCGGCCCACTACGGCGCCGTGCCGGGCAGCGCGATGCGCACGCCGGGCCAGTTCACCCACCCGCTGGTGGTGCGCGCCAAGCTGGAAATCGCCGCCGCCTGCCACGCGCACGGCAAGGTGCCGTCGCATAACGTGACCACTGAAATCAAGGACTCCGCCGTGGTGGCCACCGATGCCCAGCGCGCAGCCGCGGAATTCGGCTACACCCGCATGTGGAGCATCCATCCGAGCCAGATAAAACCTGTCATAAAGGCATTTACCCCGCGTGCATCCGAAGTCAATGAGGCTGCCGCCATCCTGCATGAGGCAGAGAAGGTACAGTGGGGGCCGATTAACCAGCATGGTCGCTTGCATGACCGCGCGAGCTATCGCTATTATTGGACGGTTCTGCAGCGAGCCAAGCTCGCAGGCCTGCCGCTGCCGGACTCCGTTGCCGCCCTAGTCGGGGCGGCCGAAACAAAAGGAGCCCAATAATGTCGTTTATGAAACTCATCACTGCCTGCGCCATGGCACTCGCCATCGCCGCCCCAGCCGCCCACGCCGCCCCTAAGAAAGCCGCCAAACCAGCCGCCGAACAAGGCGTGCAGGAATCGAGCGTGAGCGGGCATACCGCGACCAACTACGCCTGCGAACTGGGCAACAAGATCACCATTTACAGCAACGCCGACGACAGCAACAGCATCGTCATGCGCTGGAAGAATCGCCTGCACCGCCTGACTCGCGAAGCCACCTCCACCGGTGCGCATCGCTTCGAGAACAAGATTGCAGGCCTGATCTGGATCGGCATTCCTGCCAAGGGCATGCTGCTGGATTCCAAGGTGAACCGCCAACTGGCGAACGAATGCAAGACATCTGATCAAGCGCTCGGACTTTAATCAATAAGGAGAGGACATGTCCCGCAACACACTGAATACGCTTAAGGATTTCCCGATCGGGGCAAAGAAGGGTAAGTTCTACTCCCTGCCTGCCCTGGAAAAGGAACTGGGCGCCAAGATTTCCCGCCTGCCAGTATCGATTCGCGTCGTACTGGAATCCGTTCTGCGTAACTGCGACGGCAAAAAAGTAACCGAAGAACACGTCAAGCAGTTGGCTAACTGGGGCGCTACCGCTGCCCGCACCGACGAAATCCCATTCGTCGTAGCCCGCGTTGTGCTGCAGGACTTCACCGGCGTTCCACTGCTGGCCGACCTGGCTGCAATGCGTAACGTCGCCTCCAAAATGGGCGTCAACCCGAAGAAGATCGAACCACTGGTCCCGGTTGACCTGGTGGTTGACCACTCGGTCACCATCGACCACTTCCGCGAGCCTAAGGCCCTGGACCTGAACATGAAGCTGGAATTCTCGCGCAACAACGAGCGCTACCAGTTCATGAAGTGGGGCATGCAAGCCTTCGACACCTTCGGCGTGGTGCCACCAGGCTTCGGCATCGTTCACCAGGTGAACCTGGAATACCTGGCACGCGGCGTGCACAACGCCAACGGCGTGTACTACCCTGACTCGCTGGTGGGCACCGACTCCCACACCACCATGATCAACGGTATCGGGGTGGTGGGCTGGGGCGTGGGCGGCATCGAGGCGGAAGCCGGCATGCTGGGCCAGCCTGTATACTTCCTGACCCCGGACGTGATCGGCGTGAACCTGACCGGCGCCCTGCGCGAAGGCTGCACCGCGACCGACCTGGTGCTGACCATTACCGAAATGCTGCGTAAAGAGAAAGTCGTGGGCAAGTTCGTCGAGTTCTTCGGCGAAGGCACCGAGTCCCTGTCCGTGACCGACCGCGCAACCATCGCCAACATGGCTCCGGAGTACGGCGCAACCATGGGCTTCTTCCCGGTCGACGACGCCACCATCGAATACTTCGAAGGCACCGGCCGCACCAAGGACGAAATCGCTGCATTCCAGTCCTACTTCAAGGCACAGGGCATGTACGGCGTGCCGAAGAAAGGCGACATCGACTACACCCGCGAACTGCACCTGGACCTGTCCACCGTTGCACCTTCGCTGGCCGGTCCCAAGCGTCCGCAAGACCGTATCGAAATCGGCAACGTGAAGTCCACCTTCACCGAACTGTTCTCCAAGCCAACCACCGAGAACGGCTTCAACAAGAAGGCCGACGACCTGACCAACGTCTACACCACCAGCAACGGCGTGCACGTGAAGAACGGCGACGTCCTGATCGCCGCCATCACTTCCTGCACCAACACCTCGAACCCGAGCGTGCTGCTGGCAGCCGGCCTGCTGGCCAAGAAAGCTGTGGAAGCCGGCCTGACCGTCGCTCCGCACATCAAGACCTCGCTGGCCCCTGGCTCGCGCGTGGTGACCGAGTACCTGACCGCTGCCGGCCTGCTGCCATACCTGGAAAAACTGGGCTTCGGCGTGACCGCTTACGGCTGCACCACCTGCATCGGCAACGCCGGCGACCTGACCCCGGAACTGAACGCCACCATCACCAGCAACGACATCGTTGCTGCTGCGGTGCTGTCCGGCAACCGTAACTTTGAAGCGCGTATCCACCCGAACATCCGCTCCAACTTCCTGGCATCGCCACCGCTGGTCGTCGCTTACGCGATCGCCGGCAACGTCACCCGCGACCTGATGACCGAACCAGTCGGCCAGGGCAAGGATGGCAAGGACGTCTACCTGGGCGACATCTGGCCGACCTCGAAAGAGATCAACGCCCTGATGAAGTTCGCGATGAACTCCAAGGTCTTCAAGACCAACTACGCCGACGTCAAGGGCAACCCAGGCAAGCTGTGGGAAGCCGTGTCGTCGACCGAAGGCCAAGTGTACAACTGGCCTGATTCGACCTACATCGCAGAACCTCCGTTCTTCGATGGCTTCGAGATGACCCCGAAAGCGGCTGCTGCCGGCATCAGCGGCGCACGCGCACTGGGCGTGTTCGGCGATTCCATCACCACCGACCACATCTCGCCAGCAGGCTCGATCAAGGAAGACGGCCCGGCAGGCAAATGGCTGAAGGAAAACGGCGTACTGAAGGCGGACTTCAACTCCTACGGCTCGCGCCGCGGCAACCACGAGATCATGATGCGCGGCACCTTCGCCAACGTGCGTATCAAGAACAAGATGATCCCTCCGAAGGCCGACGGTTCCGCGGTCGAAGGCGGCATCACCATCCACCAGCCATCGGGCGAACAGCTGTCGATCTACGACGCAGCGATGAAATACATCGCTGAAGGCACCCCGACCATGATCTTCGGCGGCGAAGAATACGGTACCGGCTCCTCCCGTGACTGGGCGGCCAAGGGCACCCAGCTGCTGGGCGTGAAGGCGGTGATCTGCCGTTCCTTCGAGCGTATCCACCGTTCCAACCTGGTGGGCATGGGCGTGCTGCCGCTGCAGTTCATCGGCAACGATTCCGTGGAATCGCTGGGCATCACCGGCAAGGAAGTATACGACCTGAAGGGCCTGGAAGGCGAAATCAAGCCTCAACAGCAAGCCACCCTGGTGATCCACCGCGCTGACGGCTCGACCAAGGAAGTGCAAGTACTGCTGCGTATCGATACCCCGATCGAAGTGGACTACTACAAGCACGGCGGCATCCTGCCATTCGTGCTGCGCCAGCTGCTGGCTGCCTAAGAAAATGGGGACGTACCCCATTTTTTAAGCAACAAACGCCACCTGCGGGTGGCGTTTTTTATTGCTCCGAAAATGGGGTACGTCCCCATTTTTTATTGCAGCGCGCATTTACCGCGAAGTCTTGCCGAATCCACTACAATAAGGGTACCAAGGTTTCCTTTCTCACTAAGAAAAGCGCTATGCGTCGCCCATCCAAAGATTCAACCCATAAATTATCTGCCGACAGCCAGCGCCTTATCTCCCTCGCCCAAGCCCTGGGCCAGGCCGCCAGCCGCATTGAAGAGCGTAACTGGGAACGGGTGCTGGATGCCCAATTGCACAAACTGCTGCGCACCGGACACCAGGATACTGTCGACTCGGCACTGAACTCCCTGTTCAGCGTAGACTTGCCTGCCTACGACATCCTGATGGACAGCGTGGAAGCGGTCAGCGAATCCGACACCATCGTGGTGGAATTCGACGGCGAATCGCGCGAATACGACATCCTGCTGGTAGCCGCGCCTATCCTGGCCTGGACCCGTTTCTCGATCGCCTCCGGCCAGATCCCGGCCGACATCCTGAACACCCTGTCGGCGCACTTCTCCGCCCACCTGCTGGCCGATGGCACGCACATGGCGATGTCGTCCACCCTGTACTCGATCGACCAGCTGCCGCGCACCCACGCCGAGGCGTACTCGAAAGTGCACAAACTGGCCCAGGCCGCGCTGAAAGGCCAGGCCGTCAAATCCGAGGCCAAACAAGCCGAAACGGCGCCCTTCCTGGCTGACACCCGCTACCTGATGGTGGCCGTGGTGGCGCCGCATAATGGCCCAATGTTTCGCTGGCAGATGCCGGCACATCATGCCACCCAGGCCGAGGCGCGCCGCGATGCGCTCGCCGCGTGGACCACGCAAGCCACGCCGACCGTCGCGCGCCTGCTGCCAGGCTGCGGCATCGAACTGCTGCTGCCGGAAGCCTATTACACCGGCTGCCGCGAAGCCGACAAGCTGATTCGCCCGGTTTCGATCCGCGCCGCCGTGCATTACCTGACGCATTCGCTGGCCTGCGAGCCATCCGACCTGCGGGCAGTGATTGCCGGTTTCGGCGACGAGTCCGCACCGGATGGCCAGGTGGACGAATACCGTGTCGCCTTCACCCGCCGTTCCGACAGCGACGTGATGTACGGCGTGGTGTGGCCGCTGTATGGCCAGGAAGACGAGGAAGGCACGCCGGCTGAAGGCCTGTCCGGCAGCATGGCCGAACTGCTCAAGCCGCGCACGCCGGTCGAAGAGATCGTCGAGCACCTGAACGCCGCCGGCGTCTCCCAGGTGAAGAAACTGGGCGAGAAGTATGTCGCCGAGTACTGCGACGATTGCGGCGCTCCCCTGTTCGCCGATCCTTCTGGCGAACTGGTCCACGCAGAAATGCCGGAAGACGCCGCCACCGGCACCGAGCACTTCCATTAAGAAAAAGCCCGCGGTCAACGCGGGCTTTTTTCTTGAGGCGCCGCCGGCTGGGGCGGACACGGCTGGCATGCCGCACGTGCAGGTGGTGGTGCCGGTGCGGCAGTTGGCGTTCGTGTCAACGCGACTACCAAACCTGAGAAGCTGAGGAACAAGCCAACCACAGTTCCCAGCATCCATCGCGTAAATTCGGCGCGCATCGCCTCAAGGTCTGCTTTCGTTGCCAAAGTCGGCAAGATCGCCTCGACCCGCGCCTTGAATTCGATAAACTCGTTCTCGATGCCCATACATCCAGCATACGCCGGACGCGAATCACTTCCAAGTGGAATACGGCTGCTTAATCAGGCGTGAATTGAGGTAGCGCAAGTCGTGGGTAACTTCCTCGCCGGCCCAGTCCGGCTTGTCGAAAACAGCGTCCTCTGCCGGCAATTCGATCTCGGCGACGACGAGGCCGGCGTTCTCGCCGAGGAACTCGTCCACTTCCCACACAAAACCGGCGTAAGGGATACGGCGGCGGTGCTTCTCGATCAGCGGCCGCTCGCACAAGCGGTCCAGCAGTTCGGCGGCTTCGGCCACGGGGATCTCATACTCCCACTCCCCGCGCGCCGCTCCGACGTTCTTGCTCTTGATAGTCAAGACCGCCCGCTCCTCCTCAATCCGAACGCGCACAGTGCGTTCGGCGTGCGAAGACAGGTAGCCCTGGCGCAGCAGTACCGGCTCGCCTTGCGCGCGCCAGCCCTCGCCTTTTACCAGGAACTTGCGTTCGATCTCGACGCCCATCTGTCTTACTCGTCCAGCGACAGCAGGATAGGCTGCAGGATTGCCGCACCCAGCGCCGCACTGCGGGCGCCGTTCCAGCCCACGGTCGGAACCGGCAGGTCCGCGTTATCCTTGAACGGCATTTCCAGGGTCAGCGACAGCACCTTGAAGTGGTGACCGATGTACTTGGACGCCAGCGTCAGCATGTCTTCCTTGTACTTGGACGGCGCATAGCCGACCGCATCCTGGAAGTCCGGCGAAGCATTCTTGTAGCGGTCGATGAAGTTCTTCTGGCGCGCCATCTGCTCCGGCGTGAAGTTCTCCAGCATCTCGTTACCGGCCACGAAGTTGTAAGGCAGCGCCTCATCGCCGTGGATGTCGAAGAACATGTCGACGCCGGTTTCGTGGATCTTCTGTTTCACGCACAGCACTTCAGGCGAGCGCTCCAGCGAAGGCGTCATCCATTCCCGGTTCAGGTTGGCGCCGGCCGCGTTGGTACGCAGGTTGCCGCGCACCGAGCCGTCCGGATTCATGTTCGGCACGATGTAGAAGCAGCAGCGCTGCAGCAGCTTGCGCGAGATGGGATTGGCATCGTCCAGCAGCGAATCCACCAGGCCTTCGATGAACCACTCGGCCATCGACTCGCCTGGGTGCTGGCGGGCGATGAACCAGATTTTCTTTTCAGCTTCAGGCTCGCCGATCACGACCAGGTTCATGTCGCGGCCATCGACGGTGGAGCCGATGTCCAGCACGCGCGCGATCGGGTTCTCGGCCACTTCGCCCAGCAGGCGCAGGTGGCGTTCCCACGAATACGGCTCGAAGTAGGCGTAGTACACGCTGTCGTTATGTGGCGTGTGCTTGATGGTCATGACCTGGCCATCGAAGGAAGTCGGGACGCGGAACCAGTTTTCGCCGTCGTAGCTGGCGGCAGCGTTGTAGTCTTCGAAGCCTTTGGCGTAGGTCGCATCGCCTGCGTTCAGGAACTTCATCGTCACCGCTTCGCCACGCGCGCCCTGCAGGCGGAAGTGGAACCACTGGTGGATGTCGGCGGCGTTGTCCTTGCGGAGTTTCAGTTCGATGTTCGCAGCGTTGTCGGCGCGGACTACTTCGATGGCGCCAGAGTCGAAATTCTGGCTGATTTTGATGGTCATTACAGTCCCGTTCAGAGGCTTGGGTTGATCGGAAACGCTATTGTACACACCCAAGCCGGTAACCCGGTGTCAGACCCACAGGGTCTGACACCGACTACGCGGCGGCCGCGGGCCAAGGTGCCTGACCCTGCGGGTCAGGCACCGGTTTACCGGTTTTCAGTCGACGTTCCGCCCGCGCGCTTTCAAAGCCGCCCGCACGCCCGCACCGTAAGCCGGATCCGCCTTGTCAAAATGCCCCAGCTGCCGCTGAATGATCTCATCACTAACCTGGCTCAGCGGCCCAGCGATATTCTCGAACAGGTTCAGCTTCTCCTGCTCCGGCAGCAGTCGGAACAGATTCCCCGCCTGGGTGTAATCATCCTCTTTGCCCCGCCCATCGTAGCGCCCCGCCCCGCCGTTCAGCGCCAGCACCGGCTCGCCATGCCCCATGCCCTGCGGATTGGAACCCGCAGCCTCGGTCGGCGCGTAATTCTGTTCGGAGCCGCCAAACCCCGCCGCCATCGCCCCGTCGCGCTGCTGGTTATGGAACGGACAGCGCGGTGCATTGACCGGCAGTTGCTGGTGATTGGTACCCACCCGGTACAGCTGTGCATCATGGTAAGCAAACAGGCGCGCCTGCAGCATCTTGTCCGGCGAATAGCCCATGCCGGGCACCACATTGGCCGGCGACAGCGCCGCCTGCTCCACCTCCGCATGGTAGTTGACCGGATTGCGGTTCAATTCCAGCACGCCGACAGGAATCAGCGGGAAATCCGCATGCGGCCACACCTTGGTCAGGTCGAACGGATTCCAGCCGGTGCGCTGCTCCCACGCCGCCAGCTGCTGTTCGGTTGCCACCTGCAGCTTCACATCCCACTGCGGGAAATCGCCCGAAGCAATCGCGTTGAACAGGTCGCGCTGCGCATGGTCCGGATCCGCACCCGCCAGGCGCGTCGCTTCGGCCGCGCTGACGTTCTTGATGCCCTGCTTTGTCTTGAGGTGCCACTTCACATAAACGCGCTCGCCGGCAGCGTTAATCAGGCTGAACGTATGGCTGCCGAATCCGTCCATGTGGCGGTAACCATCCGGCGTGCCTCGGTCGCTGAACAGCATGGTGACCTGGTGCAGCGATTCCGGCGTCCTGCTCCAGAAATCGAACATCATGGTCGGCGATTTCAGGTTGGTCTGCGGGTCGCGCTTCTGGGTGTGGATGAAGTCCGGGAACTTGATGCCATCCTTGATGAAGAACATTGGGGTGTTGTTGCCGACCAGGTCCCAGTTGCCTTCCTCGGTGTAGAAACGTACCGCGAAACCGCGCGGGTCGCGTTCGGTATCGGCGCTGCCACGCTCGCCGCCGACGGTGGAGAAGCGCACGAAGGTCTCGGTCTGCTTGCCGATGGCCGAGAATAGTTTGGCCTTGGTGTACTTGCTGATGTCGTGGGTGACGGTGAAGGTGCCATAGGCGCCGGAGCCTTTGGCATGCACGACGCGCTCAGGAATGCGCTCGCGGTTGAAATGCTGGAGCTTTTCAATCAGGTGGAAGTCCTGCAGCAGGACGGGACCACGCGGGCCGGCAGTCAGGGAGTTCTGGTTGTCGACGACTGGAATGCCGGATGCGGTGGTAATCGGGGTCTGGCTCATTTACTGGCTCCTTCAGGTGATCGGTGAAATCATTCTAAAGAGACACGAGCGATTAATAAATTTGATTAATCCTATGAAACCGATAGTTAAAACTGTTCATGGATGGCAATCCCCTCGAAAGTGTCCGCCGTTGCGGCCCACGGCCTTGCCTTGAATGCCCGCTGCGCATCCGCATAGCCGGCCTGCCAGCGCTGGCTGATGCCAGCGCTCGAGAAGTCGATATCCTTGGTATGGTCTTCGCAGCTCAGGTGCGGCGCCTTCAGCAGTACCACGTGCATCGAAGTGCCGCAGCCCCACAGCGCCAGCTCGCGCACTTCCGGCGTGGCGCGCACGTCTTCGGGAAGCTTCATCGCCAACTCGCGGATCACGCGCCGCAGCCGGTGCAGCTTGCGCTGCTGCTCGATGTGGCTGGCGCGGCTGGCGTACTGGATTTCCTTGTGCTTCTCCAGCACGTCAAGCACGCTTTGTGGCTCGCTGCCGTCCGGATTCCACACCTGGACCGAAAAGATCACCGAGTCGCGGCGGGGCTCGTCGTCGAGTACCGCCTCGATCGGCGTGTTGGAGTAGATGCCGCCATCCCAATAAGGCTCGCTTCCGATGCGCACCGCCGGGAAAGCGGGAGGAATCGCGCCGGATGCGATCACATGCGACAACTCCAGCGCTTCCTTGCGCGTATCGAAATAGCGCATCACGCCATTGCGGGCGTTCACCGCGCCCACGGTCAGGCGCGTGTGGCGCTCGTTCAGATAAGCCATATCCACCAAGCCTTCGAGCGTATTGCGCAACGCGTTGGTACGGTAAAAGGAGGCGTTCTCCACGCCCAGCGGGGCGGCGGGATTCCACCACGCGAGCGGATTGGGATCGAAGAAGGCGGGAATGCCCTGCGCCAGGGTGAGTGCGTTGGCGAAGGCAGGCGGCAAGCTGCCGAAAATATCATGCCGCTCCATAGCCTCCCAGAACGCACGCAGGCGGAGCAAGCGCTGCTCCGGTGGATTGCCGGCGATGATGGCGCCGTTCAGCGCACCGATCGAAGTGCCGATCACCCAGTCCGGCTCCACGCCCGCTTCGTGCATGGCCTGGTAGACGCCGAGCTGGTACGCGCCGAGCGCACCGCCGCCCTGCAGCACCAGCACCACCTGTCCTGGCATGCCCTTCTTCACAGGCGCACCGACAGGCCGACGGTAAACGCCAGGTCTGGCGTGCGGCGATTCAGGCCGAGCATGACTCCGGCATCGACGTGCAGGTCGCGTGTGAACGAATAACCGCCGCCGAAATCGAAACTGGCCGTGCTGCCGCCGTCGCGGGCATGGGCGATGCGCGGCGTGGCCAGTTCGATGAAGG
>JBCNOX010000589.1:0-3497 GCA_039593645.1 Pseudoduganella sp. | reverse complement strand
TGCCCTTCACCCTTTGTGCACTCCAATGATCGTTCTCGGCGTTGAATCCTCCTGTGACGAAACCGGCCTGGCCCTGTATGACACGCAGCGCGGCCTGCTGTCGCACGCCCTGCATTCGCAGGTCGCGATGCACGAGGAATACGGTGGCGTAGTGCCCGAACTGGCCTCGCGCGACCATATCCGCCGCGCGATTCCATTGCTGGAGCAGGCGCTGGCCAAGGCCAATATGCCAGCCAGTGCGATCGATGCCATCGCCTACACGCAAGGTCCTGGCCTGGCGGGTGCGCTGCTGGTTGGTTCCGCAATCGCCTGCTCGCTGGGCATGGCGCTGGATAAGCCCGTACTGGGCGTGCACCACCTGGAAGGCCACCTGCTGTCGCCATTGCTGGCCAGCGAACCGCCGGAGTTCCCCTTCGTCGCGCTGCTGGTATCCGGCGGCCACACACAGCTGATGCGCGTAGACGGCGTTGGCCAGTACGAGCTGCTGGGCGAAACACTGGATGATGCAGCCGGTGAGGCCTTTGACAAGTCGGCCAAGCTGCTCGGCCTGGGCTACCCCGGCGGCCCGGCCATTTCGCGCATGGCCGAATTCGGCGATCCCGACGCCTACAAGCTGCCGCGCCCCATGCTGCACTCGAAGGACCTGATGTTCTCGTTCTCGGGCCTGAAAACAGCGGTGCTGACGGTGGTGAACAACAACGGCGGCGCGGCCAATGTCTGCGAGCAGGACAAGGCAAACATCGCGCGCGGTTTCGTGGATGCGATTGTGGATGTGCTGACAGCCAAGTGCCTGTCCGCACTAAAGCAGACTGGCCTGAAACGCCTGGTGATTGCCGGCGGCGTAGGCGCAAACGCCCAACTGCGCGCGTCGCTGAACGCGGCAGCCCGCAGGAAGCACTTCAAGGTCTACTATCCGGAACTGGAATTCTGCACCGATAACGGCGCGATGATTGCCTTCGCCGGCGCCATGCGCCTGCAGATCAATCCGCAGGCGGCGCAGCGGGACTATTCCTTCAACGTTCGTCCACGCTGGCCGCTGGACGAACTGCGGGTGATCTGATCAGGCAAGCAGCCAGGCGCTCAGGCCCACCAGGGCCAGCAAGCCTGCTGCAACACCGGTACGCATGCCGGTGTGGTTCATCTGCTGGCGCACCAGTTCATGGCGGTTCGGCTTGTCTTCCCGCTTTGCTTCTTTGTTAATTTCGTGCTGCTTTACTTCGGTACTCATCAGGTGTCTCCATTTGTATAGACCACAAATGTAGCAGCAGAGCCGAACTGCTGCCACACTTTTGTGCGTTGCTATGCAGCAAAACCTTGTGCCGGGCGTCCTTGCCGCTGGTAGAGGAATTCCAGCACGCTGGTACGGTAGTCGAGGTAGAGCGGGTCTTGCGCCAACGCCAGCCTGTCGCGCGGCCGATCCAGCCTGACCTTGACGATGTCGCCAATGGTGGCAGCCGGTCCATTTGTCAGCATGACAATGCGGTCGGACAGCAACACCGCTTCATCCACATCATGCGTGACCATCACCACCGTGGCCCCGGTGGCGGCAACGATGCGCATCAATTCATCCTGCAGGTGGGCGCGCGTCAGCGCGTCGAGGGCACCGAACGGCTCGTCCATCAGCAGCACCTTCGGCTCCATCGACAGCGCGCGGGCGATGCCGACGCGCTGCTTCATGCCGCCCGAGATTTCATTGGGCCGCTTGCCGCCGGCTGCCGCCAGTCCTACCAGTTCCAGCGCCTTCCAGGTGCGTTCTTCCCGTTGCGGGCGGGTCTCCGTGCGGCCGAACACGCGTTCGACCGCCAGGTAGATGTTCTCGAAGCAGGTCAGCCAGGGCAACAGCGAATGGTTCTGGAATACCACCGCGCGCTCCGGTCCCGGCCCGGCGATTTCGCGTCCACTGCACACCAGCGCACCGCTGCTGGGACGGTTCAGGCCCGCGATCAGGTTCAGCAGCGTCGACTTGCCGCAGCCCGAATGGCCGATCAGGGTGACGAACTCGCCCTGCTCCACCGCCAGGTTGATATTGCTCAGCGCGTGGAACTGGCCGAAGCGCATCTCGACCTTGCTGATGTCGATGAATTTGGAAGCCATCTCATTTCTCCTCATAGCTGAAGGCTTTGGCCAGCGAGACCAGCGCCAGTTCCAGCAGCAGGCCGACCACGCCGATTACGCCAATGGCGATCAGGATGTGCGGCACGTTCAGGTTGTTCCACTCGTCCCACACCCAGAAACCGATGCCGACGCCGCCGGTCAGCATTTCCGCGGCAACGATCACCAGCCACGCGGTGCCGATCGCGAGCCGCACGCCGGTCAGCATGTACGGCAGCACCGAGGGCAACAGGATCTTGGTCACCACCTTCCACTCGGACAGGTTCAGCACGCGCGCCACGTTCAGGTAATCCTGCGGCACCCGCTGCACGCCGACGGCAGTGTTGACGATCATCGGCCAGATCGAGCAGATGAAGATGGCCCAGATCGCAGCAGGATCGGCGGCCTTGAACACCAGCAGGCCGATCGGCAGCCAGGCCAGGGGCGACACCGGCTTCAGCAGGCTGATCAGCGGGCTGAACATGCCGTACACGAAGCTGAAGCGCCCGATCACGAAGCCAAGCGGAATGCCGACCAGCGCCGCCAGGCCAAAGCCCAGCGCCACGCGGCGCAGCGATGCGAGGACGTTCCAGCCTATGCCCTGGTCGTTCGGGCCCTTGCGGTAAAACGGATCGGCAAACAGCTTCACCGCCTCGTGCCAGGTTTCCAGCGGCGTCGGAAAACCCGGATTGCGCACCGCCAGGATCTGCCAGACCAGCACCAGCAGCGACAGGCCAAGCAGCGGCGGCAGAACCTTCATGACGATGGGCCGCAGCCGGCCGCCCTCCGGCGCCAGGCGCACGCCTTTTGCCGCCAGCCGTGCACGGCGCGATGGCGTGCTCGGCGCCTCCGCTGCCGGGCCAATGCCGGCCTGCGCCAGGGCCTTGGCTGCGCTATCGCCTGCCGCACCAGTGCCCCCAATCGATTCGTAGACTGCACTCATATGCCCTCCCTTCACGCCTTGATCTTGAATGAGTCGGCATACGCCTTGGGATTCTTGCCATCCCAAACCGCGCCGTCGATCATCTTCACGCTACGCATTGGTGACTTCGGAACGCTTACCTTTGCCAGGCTTGCCGCATCCTTGTAGACCTCAATCTGGTTCACCTGCGTCGCCACCGCCAGATAGTCCGGCTCCGACTTGAGCAGGCCCCAACGCTTCTGCTGCGTCAGGAACCACATGCCGTCGCTCAGATAAGGGAAGTTCACCGAGCCGTCATTGAAGAACTTCATGTAGTTCGGGTCGTCCCAGGTTTTGCCCAGGCCGTTCTGGTAGCGTCCCAGGATGCGCTGCCCGATCACGTCGACCGTGGTATTGACGTAGGATTTGTCGGCAATGGCCTCGGCCATCTTCAACTTGTTCGACAAGGACGCATCGATCCAGCGGCTGGCTTCCAGCACTGCCG
>JBCNOX010000588.1:0-3513 GCA_039593645.1 Pseudoduganella sp. | reverse complement strand
GTGGACGATAGCTTCCGCACCATCCTGCCGGGCATTTATGCCGGCGGCGATTGCGTCTCGCTGGGCCAGGACTTGACGGTGCAGGCCGTGGAGCATGGCAAGCGCGCCGCAATGGCGATCCATTCCGATATCCAATCGAAGAAGAGGGCAGCATAATGGCCGACCTGAGCGTAAATTTCTGCGGCATCAAGGCGCCGAATCCATTCTGGCTGGCCTCCGCACCGCCGACTGACAAGGCATACAACGTGATCCGCGCCTTTGAAGCAGGGTGGGGTGGCGTGGTCTGGAAAACCCTCGGCGAAGATCCGCCGCCGGTCAATGTGTCCTCGCGCTACTCCGCCATCTACGGCAAGAACCGCGAGGTCATCGGTTTCAACAACATCGAGCTGATCACCGACCGCTCGCTGGAACTGAACCTGCAGGAGATCACTGAGGTGAAGAAGGCATGGCCGGACCGCACCATCGTGGTCTCGCTGATGCTGCCCTGCGAGGAGCAGGCCTGGGCTGCCATCCTGCCGAAAGTCGAGGCCACCGGCGCCGACGGCATCGAGCTGAATTTCGGCTGCCCGCACGGCATGCCGGAGCGCGGGATGGGTTCCGCAGTTGGCCAGGTGCCGGAATACGTGGAACAGGTGACGGCATGGTGCAAGAAGCATACGAAGCTGCCGGTGATCGTCAAGCTGACGCCGAACATCACCGACATCCGCCGCCCGGCGCGCGCGGCCAAGGCAGGCGGCGCGGATGCGGTCTCGCTGATCAATACCATCAACTCCATCACCTCGCTGGACCTGGACAATATGGTGGCCTACCCGAACGTGGGCGGCGCCAGCACGCACGGCGGCTATTGCGGTCCGGCCGTGAAGCCGGTGGCACTTAACATGGTGGCCGAGATTGCGCGCGATCCGGAGACGCGCGGCCTGCCGATTTCCGGCATCGGCGGCATCGGCAACTGGAAGGACGCGGCGGAGTTCATCGCCCTCGGTGCGGGCTGCGTGCAGGTCTGCACCGCTGCCATGCTGCACGGCTTCCGCATCGTGCAGGAGATGAAGGATGGCCTGGAGCGCTGGATGGATTCCAAGGGCTACAGGACGCTGGACGACTTCATGGGCAAGGCGGTGGCCAACACCACCGACTGGAAGTTCCTGAACATGAACTACAAGTCCATCGCCCATATCAACCAGGACGACTGCATCAAGTGCGGCCGCTGTTACGTGGCCTGCGAGGATACCTCCCACCAGTCCATCTTCCAGTTGATCGACGAGGCGACCGGCGCACGGACCTACAAAGTCAATGAAGACGAATGTGTCGGCTGCAACCTGTGCGAAATCACCTGTCCGTTGCAAGGTTGTATTACGATGGTCGCAGTCCCAACGGGCAAGCCTTACATGAACTGGACACAGGACCCGCGCAACCCGCGGGCTGAAATCAAGGAGACTGCATGAGCGACAACTCCCAGCTGTGGAACGAAGACCTGGCCCCGACCAATGAATCGCAGCGCACCTGGCGCTGGTATCACTTCGCTGCACTCTGGGTTGGGATGGTCATGTGTATCCCCGCCTATACGCTGGCGGCGAGCCTGATCGAAGGCGGCATGTCGGCGGGACAGGCGGTGCTCACCGTCTTCCTCGCCAATACCATTGTGCTGTTGCCGATGCTGCTGATCGGCCATGCCGGCACAAAATACGGCATTCCGTATGCGGTGCTGGCACGCGCCTCGTTCGGCACGACGGGCGCGCGGCTGCCGGCGCTGATGCGGGCCATCGTGGCCTGCGGCTGGTACGGCATCCAGACCTGGTTCGGCGGGCAGATGATCTATACCCTGCTCGGCGTGATGATAGGCGGCGAGATCGGCGGCGCAAAAATCGCCGGACTTGGCATCAATGGCGCGCAGCTGCTTTGCTTCATCGCGTTCTGGGCGATCCAGTTCTGGTACATCGTGCATGGCATGGAGGCGATCCGTAAGCTGGAAACCTATACGGCGCCGCTGAAAATCATCATCTGTTTCGTGCTGCTGGGCTGGGTGTACCAGAAAGCCGGCGGCTTCGGCACCTTGCTGGAACAGCCATCGCAGTTCGTTGAAGGCGGCAAGAAGGCAGGGCAGTTCTGGCCGACGTTCTGGCCTTCGCTGACGGCGATGATCGGCTTCTGGGCCACGCTGGCGCTGAATATTCCCGACTTCACCCGCTTCGCGAAAACGCAGCGCGACCAGATACTCGGGCAATCGGTCGGCCTGCCGGTGCCTATGGGCTTGCTGGCGGCGCTGGCGGTAATCGTTACCTCGGCTACCGTCGTCTTGTACGGCAAGGCGATCTGGGACCCGGTCGACCTGGCCAGCCGCATGACCGGCGTGGCCGTGCTGGTGGCGCTGGTGATCCTGTTGATCGACACGATCTCGGTCAACCTGGCGGCCAACCTGGTCGGACCGGCCTATGACTTCTCCGCGCTGGCGCCCAAGCATATCTCCTACCGCACCGGCGGCTACATCACGGCCGGCATTGCGCTGGCGATGATGCCGTGGAAGCTGCTGGAAACCACGCAGGGCTACATTTTTACCTGGCTGATCGGCTATTCCGCCTTGCTTGGGCCGATTGCCGGCGTGCTGATCGTCGATTACTACCTGATCCGCAAGACGGAACTGAACGTCGGCGCACTGTACGTCGATAACGGCGAGTACAGCTACACGAACGGCTGGAATTCCGCTGCTCTGCTGGCCTTCGCGCTCGGCGTGGCGCCCAACGTACCGGGCTTTCTGAACGCTGCCTTCCCGGCATCGTTCGGCGACGTCGGCGAGGGCTTCAAGCTGATTTATACCTACGCATGGTTCGTCGGCATCGCAATCGCGGCGCTGGTGTACGGCATTTTGATGAAGGGCAGGGCGGCGCGCTCCGTCCAGCCACCACTTCCGGAGAAAGCGTAAAGATGGCAACCTTGATTCGTGGCGGTACTGTAGTCAACGCGGACCGTGCTTTCCGCGCCGATGTGCTGTGCGAGGGCGACAAGATCGTCGCCGTCGGCCCGGCGCTTGCGGCGCCTGCCGGTGCGGAAGTGATCGATGCTGGCGGCCAGTACGTGATGCCGGGCGGGATTGACCCGCACACGCACATGAACTTGCCCTTCATGGGCACCGTGACGCAAGACGATTTCTTCACCGGCACCGCAGCGGGGCTCGCGGGCGGCAATACGACCATCATCGACTTTGTCATCCCGAATCCGCAGCAACCGCTGCTCGAGGCCTATCACCAATGGCGCGGCTGGGCAGAGAAGGCTGCTGGCGACTATACCTTCCACGTGGCGATTACCTGGTGGTCGGACAAGGTGCATGAGGAAATGGGCACACTGGTGCGCAATCACGGTGTGAACAGCTTCAAGCACTTCATGGCGTACAAAAACGCCATCATGGCGGATGATGAAACGCTGGTGAAAAGCTTCCGCCGCGCGCTGGAGCTTGGCGCGATCCCGACCGTGCATGCGGAGAACGGGGAGCTGGTGTACCAGTTGCAGCAGGACTTGCTG
>JBCNOX010000587.1:0-3531 GCA_039593645.1 Pseudoduganella sp. | reverse complement strand
TACGGATGCCCAGGTCGTAGCCTTCGCGCACCAGGTCGATCACCTGGTCGGTCAGGTTGAACGAGATCTGCACATCGGGATTGGCGGCTAAAAATGCCGGTGCGTGCGGTGCAACATGCTGGCGCCCGAACGAGGCCGGCGCGGACACGATCAGGTGGCCGGTAGCCTTGTGCCGCCCTTCCGAGATATTGCGTTCCGCGATATCCAATCCAGAGAGCAGCTTGCGGCAATCTTCCAGGAAGACATTGCCCTGCTCCGTCAGCGTCAGGTGACGCGTGGTGCGGTGCATCAGTTTGACGCCCAGACGCTTTTCCAGCGCGTCGATCCGCCGCCCCAACATCACCGGCGTGATGTTCTGCTCCAGCGCGGCGCGCGCCAGGCTGCCCTTTTCGACCACGGCCACGAAAGCCTCAATTTGCTTCAGTTTGTCCATGCGCCTGATTATTCCATACCCAGAGTATCGAATGAAACGATTTTTTGTCGTCTTATCAGGGGAACTCATCGCCTATAGCATACAAAACATCAACAACAGACTTTGCATGCATATCAGGAGATCACCATGGCAAAAATGACGGCGGCCGAAGCGGCTGTCCACGTACTGCAGAAGGAAGGCATTTCGGTTGCATTCGGTGTACCGGGCGCCGCCATCAATCCGCTGTACGCCGCACTGAAGAAGAACGGCAAGATCAAGCACATCCTGGGCCGCCACGTCGAAGGCGCTTCCCACATGGCGGAAGGCTACACCCGCGCCGCCCCGGGCAATATCGGCGTCTGCATCGGCACTTCCGGCCCGGCCGGCACCGACATGATCACAGGGCTGTACTCGGCGCAGGCGGACTCGATCCCTATCCTGTGCATCACCGGCCAGGCGCCGCGCGCCCGCCTGCACAAGGAAGATTTCCAGGCCGTGGACATCTCGTCCATCGCCAAACCGGTCACCAAGATGGCGACCACGGTCCTGGAACCGGCCCAGGTGCCGCGCGTGTTCCAGCAAGCCTTCCACCTGATGCGCTCCGGCCGTCCGGGCCCGGTGCTGATCGACCTGCCGTTCGACGTGATGATGGCGCAGATCGAATTCGATCCGGAGACCTACACCCCGCTGGACGCCTTCAAGCCGCGCGCCTCGCGCGCCCAGGTCGAGAAAGCGCTGGAGATGATGAACGATGCCGAGCATCCGCTGATCACCGCCGGCGGCGGCATCATCAACGCCAACGCTTCGGCCCTGCTGCAGGAATTTGCCGAAATCGTCAATGTACCGGTCATCCCGACCCTGATGGGCTGGGGCAGCATCCCCGACGACCACCCGCTGATGGCGGGCATGGCCGGTCTGCAGACCAGCCACCGCTACGGCAATGCCACCGTGCTGGCTTCCGACTTCATCATTGGCATTGGCAACCGCTGGGCCAACCGCCATACCGGTTCGGTCGACGTGTTCACCGAAGGCCGCACCTTCGTGCACGTGGATATCGAGCCAACCCAGATCGGCCGCGTCTTCGGCCCGGACCTGGGCATCGTTTCCGACGCCGGCTACGCGCTGGAACTGTTCGTCGAAGTGGCCAAGGAATGGAAGGCGGCCGGGAAGCTGCGCGACCGCACCGGCTGGGTAGCCCAGTGCCAGCACCGCAAGCGCACCATGCTGCGCCGCACCGACTACGACAACGTGCCGGTCAAGCCGCTGCGCGTGTACGAGGAAATGAACAAGTACTTCGGCCGCAACACGCGCTATGTGTCCGCCATCGGGCTGTCGCAGATCGCCGCCGCGCAGTTCCTGCATGTCTACCAGCCGCGCAACTGGATCAACTGCGGCCAGGCCGGTCCGCTGGGCTGGACTATTCCGGCAGCGCTGGGCGTGCGGGCAGCCGATCCGAGCACCGACATCGTGGCGATCTCGGGCGACTACGACTTCCAGTTCCTGATCGAAGAACTGGCCGTGGGCGCGCAATTCAAGCTGCCTTACATCCACGTGCTGGTGAATAACTCCTACCTGGGACTGATCCGCCAGTCGCAGCGCGGCTTCGACATGGACTTCTGCGTGCAGCTGTCCTTCGAAAACGTGAATGCGCCGGAACTGAATGGCTACGGCGTCGACCATGTGGCTGTGGTGGAAGGCCTAGGCTGCAAGGCGATCCGCGTGCACAAGCCGGACGACATCATCCCGGCCTTCGAACAAGCCCGCGAGCTGATGGCCAAGCACAGCGTGCCGGTTGTGGTGGAAGTGATCCTGGAGCGCGTGACCAATATCGCCATGGGCACCGAGATCAATGCCATCAACGAATTCAACGACATCATCGACGCCGCATAAGAGGAACTGCAATGCCAAAATTCGCTGCCAACCTGACCATGCTGTTCAACGAGCAGCCTTTCCTGGAACGTTTCGGCGCCGCTGCACGAAACGGCTTCAAGGGTGTGGAGTTCCTGTTCCCTTACGAATTCGAACCACAACAAGTGCACGAGCAACTCGAGCGACACAAGCTGGAGATGGTGCTGCACAACCTCCCGGCCGGCAATTGGGCCGGCGGCGAGCGCGGCATCGCCTGTCACCCAAACCGCATCCCTGAGTTCGAGCAGGGCGTGGAAACCGCCCTCGCCTATGCCAGCGTACTCGGTACCCAGCGCATCAACTGCCTGGTCGGCATCAAGCCGGAAGGGGTGGCCGATGCCGACGCCCGCGCCACCCTGGTCAGCAACCTCAAGTTCGCGGCTGTCGCGCTGAAGAAGGCCGGCATCCCGCTGCTGATCGAACCAATCAATACCTTCGACATCCCCGGATTCTTCCTGTCCGGCACGCGCCAGGGCCTGGACCTGATCGAGTCGGTAGGTTCGGACAACCTGTTCCTGCAGTACGACATCTACCACATGCAGCGCATGGAAGGCGAACTGGCCAACTCCATCAAAAACCACCTGTCGGTCATCAAGCACGTCCAGCTTGCCGACAACCCGGGCCGCTTCGAACCGGGCACCGGCGAGATCAATTACCGCTACCTGCTCAACTTCCTCGACGAGATTGGCTACGAGGGCTGGGTGGGCTGCGAATACAAACCAAAGGCCGGCACCGAAGCAGGCCTCGGCTGGCGCGCTGAACTGGCCGCCTAAATAAAACCCAGAGGAGAAAGCAACATGCAAAAACTTGGATTCATCGGACTCGGCATCATGGGCGGCCCAATGGCCGGCCACCTGCAGGCAGCAGGCCATAAACTCTACCTGCACGACGTGAAGAACCCGCCGGCCAACCTGGTCGAGAACGGCGCCACCGTCTGCACCTCGGCAATGGAAGTAGCCAAGCGCGCCGACATCATCTTCCTGATGGTGCCGGACACCCCGCAGGTGGAAGAGGTCCTGTTCTCGGAAAACGGCATTGCCGCTGGCCTGAGCGCCGGCAAGATCGTGGTCGACATGAGCTCCATTTCGCCGATCGCCACCAAGGAATTCGCCAAGAAGATCAACAAGAAGAGCTGCGCCTACCTGGATGCCCCGGTATCCGGCGGCGAAGTGGGCGCCAAGGCGGGTTCGCTGACCATCATGGTCGGCGGT
>JBCNOX010000586.1:0-3537 GCA_039593645.1 Pseudoduganella sp. | reverse complement strand
GCACATCGCACTACGCCAACGGCGACGGCACCATCGTGCTGGCGCCATTCGACGCCCTGCCCCTGCGCAGCATCCGCCTGCAGGCGCGCGACGTCGATCCTGCCCGCTTCGACCCGGCCTGGCCGAAAGCCGCGATCGACCTGGCGCTGGAAGCGGCCATCAGCGGCGACAAGCTGTCCGGCAAACTGGCCGCAAGCAACCGCAGCACGCCCGGCCCGCTCGACCAGCAAAAACTGCCCCTGCACAGCGCCGCCGCACAACTGGGCGGAACGCTGAACAACGCCAGCCTCAGCGGCCTGCTGATCGACCTCGGCGCCGCCGGCAAATTCAGCGGCAGCGGCAGCCTGCGCCGCTTGCCCAAGGACGGCAGCATCGACACCGCCAGCGTACGCCTGCACACCGACCGCCTCGACCTGCGTGGCCTGCACGGCGCCGCCATCAGCACCGCGATTGCCGGCGACATCAGCGTCGAGAGCAAAGGCGGCCAGCACACCCTGCGCGCCGCCCTGGGCGAAGGCAAGCTGCGCCTGGACGCCCACGCCACCCTGCAGGACCTGCTGCTGACGCTGCACCAGGCCCGCGTCAGCGCCGGCCAGGGCAGCATCAGCGCCACCGCGCAAGCCAGCCTGAAAGACGACAAGGCCTTCAAGGCCAACGCCGTGGTCAAGCGCTTCGACCCGGCCGCGCTGGGCGCATTCCCATCGGCCGACCTGAATGCGGAACTGCAGGCCAGCGGCAAGCTGGCGCCGGACTGGCGCGCCAATGCCGACATCGCGCTGCAGCCCAGCAAGTTGATGGGGCAGCCGCTGTCGGGCAGCGTCAAGCTGGCGGCCGACGCACGTCACCTCTCCAATATCGACGCTCGCCTGGCTTATGCCCGCAACAGCGCGACGGCGCGCGGTGCGTTCGGCGCCGCTGGCGACAAGCTGGAATGGCAGCTCGACGCCGTCCAGCTCTCCGTGCTCGACACGCAGCTGCAAGGCAGCGCCACCGCCAGCGGCATCCTGAGCGGCGGCTACCAGGCGCCGCGCACCAGCTTCACCACCGAGGCGCGCGGCCTGGCTTACCTGCCCCAGCCAGCCGGCCGCCGCCCGTCAGCGAAAGACGCGGGCAACATCGCGGCCCCCCGTGCCGACAGTGTGATCCGCGCCAGCGGCGAGGCTGCGCTGTCTGGCGCGATGGACGTCAAGCTGTCCGGCAGCGCCAGCCGTGTCAACCCGGCCAGCTTCGGCGCTTCGGTCGCCGGTAACGTCAACGCCGATTTCGACGCCACGCTGCGTGCTGCGCCGGACTGGCTGGCCAATGCCGACATCCGCCTGCAGCCGGCCTCCACCCTCGGCAACGGGGCGCTGAGCGGTCACGCGAAATTTGCCGCGGGACCCGGCCGCGTGCAGGACAGCGATATCGACCTGCACCTCGGCCCCAATGTGCTGCAGGCGAAAGGCTCCTTCGGCAAGCCGCAGGACCGCATCGATTGGAAGCTCGACGCACCGCAGCTGGCGGTACTGGGCCGCGAATGGTCCGGCAACCTGCGTGGCAGCGGCTATGCCAGCGGCGGCAACGTCGCCGGCCGCGGCCCCAACACCATGCCGACACTCAGCGCCACGCTGGACGGCGCCCACCTGCGCTTGCCGGGGCAGCGTGAAATCTCCGCCATCAAAGGCAGCGCCACCATCGGCACTTCTTTCAGCCCGGACGATCCGCTGCAGGCTGACCTGGCGGTCGCCGGCTTGAGCATGCCCGGCGTGCTGATCGACCGCCTGCGCCTGCAGGCGAGCGGCACGGCCGGCAACCACGCGGTGCAGGTTGCCGCCGCCAATCCTGACTTCGACGCCAGCACGAAGGTGCGCGGCAGTTTTGCCACGGACAGCTGGAGCGGCAGCATCGACGCCCTGCAAAACAAGGGCCGCTTCGCCCTCACCCTGCAAGCGCCCGCTGCGCTGCGCATTACCGGCCGCAAGGGCGAAGGCGTCGCCGGCCTGGCCACACCCGAGCAGCTGGCATTAAGCAGCGCCACCATCGCCATGCCCGAAGGCAGCCTGCGCATCGAAACCCTGGAGAAGAATGGCCTGCACTGGCGCAGCAAAGGCAGCGCGGCCGGCGTCAACGCCAGCTACCTCGCCCAGCTGTCCGACACCTGGCGCAGCAACGTGGCCAGCACCATGACGCTGGGCGGCGACTGGTCGCTGGAACTGGCGGCGCCCGCCGCCAAGGGCGCCGCGCCGGCGCTGGACGGCTACCTGCACGTGTTCCGCGAAAAAGGCGACATCACGATTACCGGTGGCGAACGCCCGTTACCGCTCGACCTGAAAGTACTGGACGCGCGCGTCACCGTCGCCGGCGACCAGTTGCGCGCCCAGGCCGAACTGGCAGGCGACCGCGCCGGCAATGCGCGCCTGGAAGCCAGCGCGCAGTTGCGCGACGGCCGCATTCCTTCCGACAGCCCGCTGACCTTCGGCGCCAGCGCCAGCCTGCCCTCGATTGCCTGGCTGTCGCCGCTGCTCGGCGTACAAGGCATGGAGCTGGGCGGCGCGCTGCGTGCGCACGCCGGCGGCCATGGCACCATCGCCAACCCGCTGCTGGACGGTGAAGTGGTCGGCGAAGGGCTGGTGATCAACTGGGCCGAGCAAGGCATCCGCCTGCGTAACGGCGCCCTGCAGGCGAAAGTCAGCGGCGACCAGCTGCAGTTGCAGCGCCTGCGCTTCGATGGCGCCGACGGCAATGTGCAGGCCGATGGCTGGTTGCGGCTGGCCGGCGGCGAAATGTCGATGGACCTCAAGCTGGCCGCCAACAAGCTTGAAGTGTTCAATCGCCCCGACCGCACCCTGGTGCTGAGCGGCAGCAGCACCCTGGTGCGTGACGCCAAGCGTTTCGAGTTCGACGGCAAGTTCAAGGCCAACCGCGCCGTGATTGAACTGCCTTCGCTCGACACGCCGACCATCAGCGAGGACGTGGTGATTCTCGGACGAGACAAGCCGAAAGCTGCCGCAACCAGCGGAACGCCCCTGAACATCGAGCTCGAGGCCGACCTGGGCGACGACTTCACCTTGCGTGGCAAGGGCCTGGACGCGCAGTTGGCCGGCACCGTGCGCGTGCGCATGGCGGATCGCCGCGCGCCGCGCGTCAACGGCAGCATTCGAGTGGTCAACGGCACCTACGCCGCCTATGGCCAGCGGCTGACAATCGAACGCGGTGTGCTGAATTTCACCGGCGCTTACGACAACCCGGGGCTGAACATCCGCGCCGTGCGCAAGCGTCCGGAAGGCGAGGAGCTGAGCGAGACCAACGTGGAAGCCGGCGTCGAAGTACGCGGCACCGCGCTGGCGCCTTCGGCCAAGCTGGTCTCCACCCCGTCCGTGCCCGACAGCGAGAAGCTGGCCTGGATGGTGCTCGGCCACGGCACCGCCGACATGGCGGGCAACGAAATGAGCCTGCTGGGCACCGCTGCCGGTGCGCTGCTGGGCGGCACCGGCGGCCCAAGCCTGGCGAACCGGGTCGGGCTCGACGAGCTGGGCGTCAGCCAAGCCAGGGGGCTGG
>JBCNOX010000585.1:0-3537 GCA_039593645.1 Pseudoduganella sp. | reverse complement strand
TCCTTGGGGTATTCTCCCCTTATGACAGCCTTCTGCCCTCAAAATGCAAGAATATAGCGACCTGTCAGTCCTGGTTATCGACCCCAACCAGCAAATGCGCAGCGGCTTGCACAATATGCTGGGCCAATTGGGGATCACCCGCGTCGAGCACGGCGTCAGCGCAGGCACTGCCATCCGCCATCTCGAAAAGAAGGCGTTCGACCTGGTCTTTTGCGAATACGACCTGGGCAACGAACAGGGGCAGGACGGGCAGCAATTGCTGGAGGACCTGCGCCACCACCAACTGATCCGCCCTTCCACTATCTTCATCATGCTGACGACCGAGGGGGTGTACAGCAAAGTCGTGAGCGCAGCGGAACTGACGCCAACCGACTATATCCTCAAGCCTTTTACAGTCGACGTGCTGGCGCAGCGCATAGCCAGGGCCGTCGACCGGCGCGCCGCCCTGCTCCCGGTCCACCAGATGATCGAGCGTAAGCGGCTGCGCGAAGCCATCCTGGCCAGTGGAGTGTCCGCAGCGGCCAACCCGCGCTATGCGACGGAATGCGCCCGCTTGCGCGCCGAAGCGCACACCGCGCTGGGCGAAACGGCGCAGGCGGAAGCGATTTACCGCGAAATTCTCGAGACCCGCCCCCTCGGCTGGGCCCAACTGGGCCTGGCGCGCTGCCAGTTCCAGCAGGGGCAGTTCGCGGAAGCCCTGGACACCCTGCAGCGCCTGATCGACGACAATCCCAAGTACATGGCGGCTTATGACCTGGTGGCCCGCACCCGGCAAGCCATCGGCCAGCCGGCCGAAGCCCGCGCTGCGCTGGAAGCGGCGGTCTCGATCTCGCCCCACGTGGTGCGGCGCCTGCGCCACCTTGGCCAGGTGGCTTTCGAGGCTGGCGACCTGGAGGCCGCCGAAAAGACGTTCAGGCAGGTGGTCGCCAAGTCCAAGTACTCGGAATTCCGCGCCCCGGAAGATCATGTGAACCTGGTCCGAACCCTGGTGCAGAAAGGCGATGCCGCCGGTGCGGCAAACGCGCTGCGCGAACTGGAGCGATCGGCGCGCAGCGGCCCGGCGGCGGACGCCTGCAAGGCCTTTTCCGCCGCCCTGCTGCAGGAACTGAACGGCAATGCCGAAGCCGTGCACAGGGAACTGGAAAATGCCGTGCGCGCCGCCAGCGAGTCGAACACCCTCTCAAGCGGGTGGAAACTGGGCCTGGCGGAACACTGCCTGAAACAGGGAATGGACGAACAAGGCATGGTGCTGCTGGATGCGCTGGCCAGCGATCCCGCCAGCGGCGTCAGCGAAGCCGATGCAACTGCGGCCTGCGAGCGCGCCGGCCGGGCCGAACTGGCCCAAAACCAGGGTGATAGCGTCGAGCGCTATCTCGACGGCCTGGTCAGGCAGGCAGCCGCGCGCAGCGGCCAGGGCGACCAGCGCGGCGCAATCGAGGTGTTGAAGGTCGCCGTGCGGCGGCGGCCCGAAAACGCCGGCCTGATCTCTGCCCTCGCGTCCGCCATGCTGCGCCTGATGGGCGACAGCGGCTGGGAAACGGCGCTCGGCGAGCAATGTGCCGCGCTGTTGATACGCATGCGCAAGGCAGATCCCCATCATCCCATGCTGGCTGCGTTATCATCACAATATGTCACCCTGCGGGGCAAACAATAAGAGACGAAGTCAATGCAATCGTATAGCGAACTGTCGGTGCTGATCATCGACCCCAACCCGGCAATGCGGGGCAACCTGCACAATATGCTGAACCAGGCATCGATCACGCGGATCGAGTATGCCGTCAGCTCGGGCACGGCGATCCGCCAGTTGACCAACAAGCGCTTTGACGTCATTCTGTGCGAATACGACCTTGGCAGCGGCAACGAAGACAGCGGCCAGGATGGCCAGCAATTGCTGGAAGACCTGCGCCACCACAAACTGATCGACCGCGCGACCATCTTCATCATGCTGACGTCGGAGGCGGTGCAGTCCAAAGTGATTGGCGCAGCCGAACTGACGCCGACCGATTACGTGCTGAAGCCCTTTACCGTCGATGGCCTGATGCAGCGCATCGGCCGCGCCGTGGAACGCCGCGCGATATTCATGCCGGTCTACCAGCTGATCGCGCAAGGCAAGCAGCGCGAAGCCATCGAAGCCTGCCAGGAAGCGGAAACAGCCAATCCGCGTTACGCAACCGAATTCGCCCGCCTGCGCGCCGAATTGCTCTACGAAGCCGGCGACCTGGCGCAAGCGGAACTGCTGTACCAGGCGATCCTGATCGGCCGCTCTTCTGGCTGGGCGCAGCTTGGACTGGCGCGCTGCCAGTTCGGCCTTGAGCATTACGCCGATGCGGTGGGCACGCTGGAACGCCTGATCGATGGCCACCAGAACATGATGGCGGCCTACGACCTGCTGGCCCGTTCATACGAAGCCATGGGGCAGGCGCAACAGGCGAAAAAGATCCTGGAAGACGCGGTAGCGATGTCGCCAAACTTGGTGCGCCGCCTGCGCCACCTCGGCGAAGTGGCTTACGGCACCGGCGATATCTCGGCGGCCGAAAAGGCCTTCCGCCAGGTGGTGGCCAAGGCCCGCTATTCGGAATTCCGCGATCCGGAAGACCACGTGAACCTGGTACGCGCCCTGGTGCGCAAGGGCGACGTCAACCAGGCCTCCGGCGTGATTCGCGATATGGAGCGCACCCTGCGCGCCAGTGCCAATACCGAAGTGTGCAAGCATATCTCGTCGGCCCTGCTGCTGGACGTGACAGGGCACGCGACCGAGGCCGCTTCCGAGCTGTCAAATGCCGTGAACGCAGTCGGCATGGCGCGCGGCCTGTCGAACCGCCTGCGCATCGGGCTGGTGGACTCCTGCCTGAAACACCGGCTGGACAAGGATGCGGCGGATGTCGTCATGCATATGATGAACGACAACGAGAAGCCGATCACCATGGAAGAAGCAGTCAGCGTCTTCGAGAAAGCCGGCCGCCACGACCTTGCGCGCGGCGTCGGCGAAAAAATCGACAACGTCATGCAGGAACTGGTTACCGAGGCCGAATCCATGGCCCGCCAGGGCGACCACCGCGCGGCGGTGGCGACACTGCACCAGGCCCTGCGCCGCACGCCGGGCAACCTGAAGGTGCTGTATGCGGCCGTGCAGGCCATACTCCGCCAGCTGGACGAACTGGGTTGGGAAGCCCCACTGGGCGACCAGGCCGCCACCCTGATCGATCGCATCCGCCGCCTTGACGCCGGCAGCCCTGCGCTGGAAGCCCTGCTGGCGCAGTATTCCGGCACCCAGCGCAAGTACGGTATTTCGACGACCGCTTAAGCGCCAGGCGCGCCAAAGCCCCCGCCGCCCGGCGTTTCCACCACAAAGATGTCGCCGGGCTGCATGTCGGTCTTGCCGATGTGGCCCAATTGTTCGACGCTGCCATCTGCGCGCAGCACCGTATTGCGGCCCAGTGCCCCGGGCTCGCCGCCAGCCATGCCGAACGGCGCATGGATGCGGTTGTTCGACAGGATGGCGGCCGTCATCGGCTCCAGGAAGCGCACTTTCCGCAC
>JBCNOX010000584.1:0-3545 GCA_039593645.1 Pseudoduganella sp. | reverse complement strand
CGCGCCCCTTGCAGACCGTGATCCGTGGCGGCGACGGCAGCAATTTCGGGCAGTTCTTTACCGACGTGGCGCGCAGCTACCAACTGGCGTTGCGCTGGAAGGTGACCGGCGACACTGCGTATGCGGACAAGGCGGTGGAATTCCTGAATGCCTGGTCGTCCACGCTGACGACAGTCACCGGCAATTCGGACCGCTTCCTGGCAGCCGGCATTTATGGCTACGAGTTCGCCAATGCCGCAGAGATCATGCGGACATATCCTGGCTGGGCCGCCGCGGACTTTGCGCGTTTCCAGAACATGATGCTGACCGTGTTCTATCCCCTGAACCATCAGTTCCTGACAACGCACAACGGCTCCGAGATCACCAACTTCTGGGCCAACTGGGACCTGTGCAACATGGCTTGCATGCTGGCCATTGGCGTGCTGTGCGACCGTGCAGACGTGTATGACGAGGCCGCGTCCTATTTCCTGACTGGCCGGGGCAACGGCTCTTCAAGCCAGTCCGTGCCCTTTGTCCATCCGGGCTATCTGGGCCAATGGCAGGAAAGCTCCCGCGACCAGGGACATAGCACGCTCGGCATCGGCCTCGCCGGCTCGTTTTGCGAAATGGCCTGGAACCAGGGCGATGATTTCTACGGCTACGACAACAACCGCTTCCTTGCCGGCGCCGAATATGTAGCCAAGGCCAACCTGTCCGATGCCAGCGGCAATCGCTACTATCTCTCGATGCCCTTCGATACCCTCGTCAACAGGCAGGGCACAGGCACTGCCATCGCGGGAGGCCCCTTGCCGCATTTACGCCCGGTCTGGGAGATGATTTATAACCACTACGTCAAGCGGCGTGGGCTGGCAGCGCCGTTCTGCGCACAGATGACAGCCATGATGCGTCCGGAAGGCGATGCCGGCGGTGGCGACCAGCTTGGCCTGGGAACGCTGACCTTCAGCCGGGATCCGCTCACAGCGAGCGTGGCGCCGAGCGGCCTGACGGCACGGCTGGTGGGAGGCAAAGTCGAACTGTCCTGGTGGGGAACGGCGAAGGCCAACAGCTACACGGTGTTGCGCTCGGCGAGCGCTGGCGGTCCGTACACCGCCGTCGCTACCGGCATCAGCGGCCTGCTGACCTACACTGACAGCGGCATGGAGCCGGGTACCTATTACTACGCGGTCACGGCACAGACTCCGGCGGGCGATAGCGCACCCTCGAAAGAAGCGCGCGTCATCACGGCGGTCGCGCCGCATACGATGCTCCAATTCAGCGAGTCCGAAGGCACGACGGTTTCCGATTCCAGCGGCAATGCCCATCACGGCACCTTGATGAACGGAGCCCTTTGGACTCAAGGCAAGCTAGGCAATGCCGTCCAGCTTGACGGCGTCGACGATTACGTCGCATTGCCAGCGAAACTGGTAAATGACCTGGCCGATTTCACGATCGCGGCCTGGGTTTTCTGGGAGGGCGGCCGCAATTGGACGCGCATTTTCGATTTCGGCTCGGGGCCCACCCATTACATGTTCCTGACGCCGCAAGCCGAGGATGGCAGCATGCGCTTCGTCATCAATCTGATGAACGGCTGGGGTGACCAGGCGTTGACGACGGCGGCTTTGCCCACGGGGCAATGGGTGCATGTGGCGGTGACCCTGGCGGGCACCACTGGCACCTTGTATGTGAACGGCAGCGCGGTGGCGACCAATAGCGCCATGACCCATGCGCCTTTCCGCATGCGCAGCACCACGCAGAACTGGCTCGGGCGTTCGCAATACCCGCGCGATCCATACTTCAAGGGGAAAATCGACGACTTCCGCATCTATAATGGTGCCCTGAGTGCGGCGCAAGTCGCCGCGTTGGCCAACTAGGAGATTGAGCGATGCGCATTGCTGTGATGTCGGATATCCATGGAAACCTGTGGGCCCTCGATGCGGTACTGGCCGACGTCGCCCGGCGCAACGCTGACGTCACGGTCAACCTGGGCGACATCCTGTCCGGTCCATTGCTGCCTGCCGAAACAGCGGCGCGCCTGATGGCGCTGGGGCTGCCGACAATTCGCGGCAATCACGAACGCCAGGTGCTGGAACATGACCCGGCACGCATGGGGGCCTCGGACCTGTGGGCGCATGAGCATATCGCGCCTGCCCAGCGCGAGTGGATTGCGTCGCTGCCTGCGTCCATGCGCTTGCAGGACGACGTGCTCATGGTCCACGGCACGCCCGGTTCGGACCTGGTGTACTGGATGGAAACTGTCGATCCTGCCGGGCAGCGTACGGCCACCTACGCGGAAGTACTGGAGCGGGCGGGCGATGCACAAGCCTCGCTGATCCTGTGCGGGCATACCCATGTACCGCGTTCGGTGCTGCTGGACGATGGACGCCTGGTGGTCAATCCGGGCAGCGTCGGCCTGCAAGCCTACGACGATGACCAGCCTTTTCCGCATAAGGCCGAGAACGGTTCGCCGCACGCGCGCTATGCAATTGTCGAGCGTACCGCCAGCGGCTGGGCGGTCGAGCAATATGCGGTGGCCTACGATTGGAAGGCCGCGGCAGAAGTGGCGCAACGCCACGGCCGGCCGGATTGGGCATTTGCCCTGCGCACCGGGCGAATGGCTTAACCGGGCCGGTGGCTGACTTCGATGAGGATGCCGCCAGGCGCCTCGCACCAGAAGGCCAGGCAGCCATAGCTTACCGCCGGGGCGGGCGGTTGGGGCAGGCCGGCGTCGGCCAGGCGCCGGTAGGCGGCATGCACGGCGTCGTCAGAAGGCTGCAGGAAGCCGATGTGGAAGCCTGGCGGGTAAGCGACGTTGGCCGCCTGCTGCAGGATCAGCGCAAAACCGTCTTCGCCGCGCAAGATCGCCATCCCTTCGGCGGGCGCGCGCAGCCGGTCAAAGCCAAAACCGCGCTGCAAATAGTCGGCTGCCGCTTCCAGCTCTGTTACGGGCAAATCAATATGGTTAAGCTTCATTGTTGATCTCCGGTATTAATGGCATATTTCTATCCTAAGCCGGAAATGCCCTGGAGAGCGATATGCCGAACCGTGTACTGTGCGCTGCCTTTGCCTTCGCGTTGCCTTTGTGCTGCGCGGCGGGCGAACCCGATACCTGGATCACCACCGACCGCCCCGATTTCGTGGATGCGCCGGAGGTGGTCGGCAAGGGGCGCGTACAACTGGAGACCGGCATCCTTCAGTCGAAGGAAGCACGCAGCACGCCAACGCTGCTGCGGGTCGGCGTGACGGATGACCTGGAAGTGCGCGTGGAATCCGATGGCCGCCTGGCCGATCGCAGCGACCCGGCACGCACACGCGGGTGGGGCGATGCCGCCGTAAGTGTCAAGTGGCAGCTGCGCGAGGGGGAGGGCACGGCCCCCTCGGTCGGCCTGATCATGCAGGCGGACTTCGCAACCGGATCGCGCGAATTCAAGGGCAACGGCACCCGGCCGTCGTTTCGCGTACCGATCGAATGGGAGCTGCCGCATGACCTGGAACTGGGCGTCATGCCCGGCTATTACATGGATCGCGATGAGCGTGGGCGCCATGTCTCCACCGGCCAGTTTGGCATC
>JBCNOX010000583.1:0-3585 GCA_039593645.1 Pseudoduganella sp. | reverse complement strand
CATGAGTGACAATCCCTTTAAAAGTGAACGAATGTAAGACTGACTGAGAGAGAGAAGACGCCGTTCTAGGGGGCTGGTGTTGTGGTGCCGGGCATCTGGTGTGTTCGGAGTTGGGAACACGGATGTTGATGTAGATCAACTAGCTCAAGTATAGATCGAGCCCCCACTAATGCAAGTAACAATTTGCATGTTCGCGCCATAAACAACACAAAGAACATCCTTTCAAATCAATAGCTTGTCGCGTCGTCAAATGTTACGAATGCATTTTTGCTGAGCTACGGAAAGGGAGTTTGATCTGCGTCAACAACGGCAGGTAAACTCCTACGGAGTGGTAAAAATGCCTAAGCGCTGAGGCGGATGTCGTCGTCGGCAGGGGCGACACGATAGCCGACCGGCACTGCAATGCTAACCGTGGTGCCGCCGTGTGGCAGGCTGTTGATCGAACAGTTCCCACCAAGCAGGCTGATGCGCTCCTCGATGCCGACCAGGCCGAAAGACCCGGCCTTGTGCCGATTGGCGGCGTTGATGCCGATACCGTTGTCGCTGATGGTCATGCGCAGCATGCCGTGCGACTGGTGCAGTTCGACCCGCACGATGGTGGCTGCCGCGTGCTGGTGGATATTGCTGAGCGACTCCTGCAATACGCGGAAGAAAGCGGTCGCGCAATGGTCGTCGACCCCATGGTCGGCCACGGCGTCTTCAATGAATTCGCACTTGATGCCGGAGCGCAGGCGGAATTGCGCGATCTGCCATTCCACTGCTGCCGACAGCCCGAGGTCCAGCACGTTCGGCCGCAAGTCGTTGATGATCTGGCGCACGCTGCGAATCGTGTTGTCGATCTGGTGCAGCGTGGCGCGCGCCCGCGCATGCAGCCGGGGGTGGGTTTTCTCGGTGCGCGTGGCAAGGATGTCTGCTTCAATGCGCAGGGCCAGCAGGTTCTGGCCCAGGTCATCGTGGATCTCGCGCGCAATGCGCTTGCGCTCTTCTTCCTTGATGTGGTCCGCGTGCGCGGCGAGGCGCCGCAGGCGGTGGTGCGACAATTGCAGGCGCGCCTGGCTGTCGCGCAGTTCGCGCGTCATGGCCCGCGCCAGCTTCACCGCCCGCCGGCGCGAGGACGCCAGCGTGACGAACAGCGCATAAATCAGCACGCTGGCGCCGAAACCCATGCTGCCAGCCAGCGCGGGCAGGAACTGGTCGAAGTTTGAGTACAGTGCGCGCTTTGGCACGCTGAACTGGGCGTGCCAGGTGCGGCCATGAAACTGTACTGGCAGCGCGGTGGCGAAATGGTTGTTGTCGGCCACCGGCATATTCGGCTGGCTGTCGAACAGCAGGGTAGGCGGCCTGCCAATGCCGCTGCTGTCGCGCAGCGTCACGCGCACGGCGCGTACCGGCATCTCGCCCAGTGCCGCTTGCACCAGGCGCGGCACGCTGAAGCCCAGCCCAACGGAACCAATGCAGGCAGCGCGCCGTTCGGCGACGGTGGTGACCGGCATCCCGTTGCGGTAGATCGGGATGCGCATCGCCATGCCCACGTGGCTGGGCGCGCTGCGCAGGGGGATGGGCTGGCCGGAGCTGCTCATGGCGCCCTGGTCGCGTGCGGCGAACAGCGCATTGGCGACCCCGGGGCGGGCAGCGATGTCCAGGCCATAGCGGTCGGCAAAGCCTTCCAGCGGTTCGATCAGGGTCAGCACCGCATATTCGCGCCGCCGTCCGCCGGGATGGACCTGGTAGGGAGGGTAGAGGTTGTCCGACAGCAGGTGCTGGCGGGCCTCCGCGGCCGGCCGCTGCGCATCGGTGTAGTACTCGGCGAAGTTGATGTTGTCGATGGCGGGGTAGTTGTGCTCCAGGTCGAGGCCCTGCACGTAGCGGTGGAAGGTTTCCCGCGTTACTTCGCCGCCTGCCTGGAAATAGCTGGCGGCGGCGCGCAGCACGTCGGTGTAGGCCTTGATGCTGGCGTTGATATTGAATTGGGTATTGCGCGCCTGGTTGTGGAAACGTTCGCGCGCCTCACTATCCACGGAACGGGTGGCCACCGTGTAGAGCCCTAGGCCGACGCCCAGCGACAGCACCACCCCCAGCCACCACAGGGGCTTTGCGGGAGAAAGCAGGCTGAGTTGAAGGCGGGTCATTGCGCGACTATAAGAATTTCCGCCATTCAAGGTCAAGTTGCAAAAGCGCCACTTTGATTGAAATCAAACTAACAATGAAAAAGCCGCCAAAAGGCGGCTTTTTAGTCACAGTCCGGGTCGGTTATTTGGCCCAGCTGTCTTTCAGCGTGACGATGCGGTTGAACACCGGCTTGCCAGGTTGCGACAGCACGCGGTCAGCAACGAAGTAACCGTGGCGCTCAAACTGGAAGCGCTGCTCGGCGACGGCGTCCTTCAGGCCCGGCTCCAGGTAGGCTTTCACTACTTCCAGCGCTTTCGGGTTCAGGAATTCCTTGAAGTCCTTGCCGCCGGCATCCGGTTTTTCTTCGGTGAACAGGCGGTCGTACAGGCGCACTTCCGCTTCCAATGCAGCGTCGGCGCTGACCCAGGTGATATTGCCTTTCACTTTATAGGTGTCGGCGCCCGGGGTGCCGGACTTGGAGTCTTCAAAGTACTTCACGCGCACGGCGGTCACCTTGCCGTTTTCATCCTTGTCGTAGCCGGTGCATTCGGCCACGAAGCCGTACTTCAGGCGCACGCGCGCGCCCGGCTGGTCGCCGACCGGAGGGGTGAAGCGGAAGTAGCCCTTGGTCGGCACTTCCATGAAGTCTTCTTCTTCGATCCACAGTTCGCGGGTGAACGGGAAGGTGCGGTGGCCCAGTTCAGGGTGGTGCGGGTGAACCGGCGAAGTGCATTCGACCGACTGGCCTTCCGGGAAGTTCTCGACAATCAGCTTCAGCGGGCGCAGCACGGCGATGGCGCGCGGCGCTTTCGGGTCCAGGTCTTCACGCACGGCGCCTTCCAGCACGCCGAAGTCGATCCAGCCGTCGGACTTGGTCACGCCGGTGCGTTCGCACATCAGCTGGATGCCTTCCGGGGTGAAGCCGCGGCGGCGCATGCCGGCCATGGTTGGCAGGCGCGGGTCGTCCCAGCCGTCGACGATGCCTTCTTCCACCATCTGGCGCAGCTTGCGCTTGGAGGTGACGATGTAAGTCAGGTTCAGGCGCGCAAACTCGTACTGGTGCGGCACCGGCTTGGTGAAGAAGCCGCCTTCCGACAGGGTTTCCAGCAGCCAGTCGTAGAACGGGCGGTGGTCCTGGAATTCCAGGGTGCAGATCGAGTGGGTGATGTTTTCCAGTGCGTCCGAAATCGGGTGCGTGTAGTCGTACATCGGGTAGATGCACCAGTCGTCGCCCGTGCGGTGGTGGTGGGCGTGGCGGATACGGTAGATCGCCGGGTCGCGCATATTCATGTTCGGCGAGGACATCGCATCTTCGCTGATCTTGGCGCGCAGTACGTGCTCACCATCCTTGTATTTGCCCGCCTTCATGTCGCGGAACAGCTGCAGGTTTTCTTCGACCGAGCGGTTGCGGAATGGCGAGTTGGTGCCAGGAGTGGTGAAGTTGCCGCGGTTGGCTGCCATGTCGGCGGCGCTCTG
>JBCNOX010000582.1:0-3585 GCA_039593645.1 Pseudoduganella sp. | reverse complement strand
CGGCCCCAGTCCGCTTCGTCATAGCCGAACTCGAGGCGCCGCCCCTGGCGCCAGAACAGGTCGGGCGCCAGCACCACGTAGCCGTCGGCGGCATATTGCTCGGCGACGGCGCGGATGTGGGCATTGACGCCGAAGATTTCCTGCAGCAACAGCAGGGCCGGGCCGTGACCGCCGCGCGGCAGGGCCAGGAAGGCGTCGAACGCGCCGTCCGGGCCGTGCACCGTGGTCCATTGTGTACTCAGGTCCATTTTTTACTCAGGTCCATGGCGGTTAGCCGCCTTGCCGCGGCCGCGCCAGCGCCTGCAGGCAGGCGTCCAGGTCCTGGCGCGCGAAGGCACTGACGTTCTTCGCCATCTCGGCCGTGACCAGCTTGCGGGTCTGCTTGTCCAGGCTGTCGCGCAGCAAGCCCAGGAAGCGCGGCGCAGCCACCAGCGCCAGGTGCTGGTAGCGGTTCTGCGCCGCGGCCGTGTCGAGCCGCTGGCCGATTTCGCGCGCGAACTGGCGCACCTCGTGCTGCACCGGTTCCTCCACCCGCGGTGCGGTGTGGCCGCGGCCTTCGGGGCCGAAGTACTGGCCATGGCCATCGGAGGCCAGCTGGCGGTTGTCGGCGCGCCCCAGCGGGTTGGCCAGGTCTTCGATTTCTTCGGCCGGCAACTGGCCGTCGCGCAATTGGAAGATGCGGGCGTGGCTGCTGTCAGCCACGACGATCCAGGTTTTCTCCATGGTCGCCTCCTCGAGGTGTGGGCAAACCAGTATAGGCCGCTGGCGCGGCGGCCGGCGCGCGCGAGCCGGGCGGCAAATGTTGCCCTATGGCATTAAACGGCTGGCCGTGCGAAAATGGTAAGCTCGCAAAGCGAAGGCAGGGGCACGATGGACGATCCGATCAACGCAGCACCACAGCAACCGTTCCGCACCCGCACCGCCGTGCTGGCGCTGCTGTGCGGCTTCGGCCTGACCGGCGTCCTGTTTGCCGGCGTCAGCCGGCTGGAGGCGCAGCGCGCCCAACTGGCGTTCGAGCAGCGCGTGCAGGCGCGCGCGTTCGTGCTGCGCGAAGGCGTCGGCGGCGCCTTGGCCAGCCTGCATGCCGTCAACCAGCTGTTCGTGGCGCGCCCGGGCGCCAGCCGCGAAGAATTCCGCCGTTTCGTCACGCCGCTGCTGGCGCGCCATCCCTATGTGCTGGGCGTCAGCTACCTGCGCTTCATCGACCATGCCGAGCGGCCCGCCTTCGAGGCGGCGCTGCAGGCGGTGCAGCCCGGCGCCACGGTGCGCGAGCTGCACGATGGCACGGCGCTGCCGGCGGCCGCGCGGCCGCGCTACCGGGTGATCGAGTACATCGAGCCGCTGGCCGGCAACGAGGCGGCGCTCGGCCTCGATACCCTGTTTTCCAGCCGCGATGAAACGGCGCGTGCGCGCGCCTATGCCAGCGGCCAGCCGGCGGCCGGCTCGATGGTGCCGCTGGTGCAGCGCGCCGGCGCGCACGCGCGCATGGGAGTAGTGGTGGCCATGCCGCTGTATGCCGGCGGCGCGCCGGGCGGCCAGGTGGCCGGCGAAACGGCGCTGGCGCTGCTGCCGGGGGAAATGATCCAGAAAATCTTCGCCAGCGCCGGCCCGGACGCCGCCGCGCTGGACTTGCAGGTGTATGCCAGCGCCAGCGCCGATCCGGCTGCCCAGGTCTACCACGCGCCGCCGCCACGCGCCGGCGGCGGCCTGGCCTTGCCGGCCTGGCTGTACCCGGCGCGCACCGCGCCGCTGCTGCAGCCGATCGAGGTGGCCGGCGCGCGCTGGCTGCTGGTGGCCACGCCCGACGCGCGCATCCTGGCCAGCGAGCACCTGGCCTCGCTGTTTACGCTGGTGCTGGGCGTGTTGACCACCCTGATCGGTTCAGCCTTCATCGATTCGCTCAAGCGCCGCAAGCTGCTGATCCAGCAGCGCGTGGCCACCCGCACGGCGGAACTGAAGGCGGCCAACCAGGCCTTGCTGCTGCGCCAGCGCGCCATCGAGTCGAGCACCAATGCGGTGATGATCACCGCCGCCGAACCGCACAACCCGGTCGTCTACGTCAACCCGGCCTACGAGCGCATCACCGGCTACCGCGCCGCCGAGGCGCTGGGCCACAGCCCGCGCGTACTGTTTGGCGACGATCTCGACCAGCCCGGCATCGACGAACTGCGGACCGCCATCCGCGAACAGCGCGACGGCCATGCGGTGCTGCGCTGCTACCGCAAGGACGGCACGCTGTACTGGAACGACGTGGTAATGTCGCCGGTGCGCGACGAACACGGCGTGGTGGTCAACTTCATCTCGATCCACCATGACATCACTGCCATCAAGGCCTACGAATCGGAACTGGAGCACCGTTCGAGCCACGATGCGCTGACCGGCCTGCCCAATCGCGTACTGCTGCAGGACCGGCTGGCGCAGACCATCCAGCACTCCGCGCGCAAGGGGCACGAGCTGTGGCTGGTGTCGATCGACCTCGATCGCTTCAAGTTCACCAACAGCCGCCTGGGCCACCAGGGCGGCGACCGCCTGCTGCAGATCGTGGCGGCACGGCTGCAGGCGGCAGTGCGGCCGGTCGACACGGTGGCGCGTCTGGGCGGCGACGAATTCGCGCTGCTGATGTTGCCGGAGCGGGGCGGCATGGCGCCGCGCGCGGAACAGCTGCAACGCGTGCTCGACAGCCTGGCGGCGCCGCTGGTGCTCGATGGCACGGAGCTGTTCCTGACCGCCAGCGCCGGCATCGCCGTGTTCCCGACCGACAGCAAGGAGCCGGGCGTGCTGGCCGAACGGGCCGACATTGCCATGTTCCGCGCCAAGGAAATGGGCGGCAACCAGTACCAGTTCTATACGGCGGCACTGAACGAGCGCCTGGGCGAGCGGCTGCGCATCGAGAGCGCGCTGCGCACGGCGCTGGAGCGGCGCGAGTTCGAGCTGCATTACCAGCCGCAGGTCGATTGCACCACTGGGCGCATCATGGGCATGGAGGCCCTGATCCGCTGGCGCCATCCGGAGATGGGCATGGTGGCGCCCAACCGCTTCATTCCGCTGGCCGAAGAAACGGGCCAGATCCTGGCGGTCGGCCACTGGGTGCTGCGCACCGCCTGCCGCCAGCTGCGCGACTGGCAGCGCACGGGGCGCAAGGAGCTGCGCATCGCGGTCAACGTGTCGGCGCGCCAGCTGGCGGAGCCGGACTTCGTGCAGGGCGTGGCGGACGTGCTGGCCGATACCGGCCTGGCGCCGCACTGCCTGGAGCTGGAGCTGACCGAGAGCGCGGTGATGAACGACGTGGCGCATGCCACGGCCGTCATGCACCAGTTGAAGAAGCTGGGCGTGAAGCTGGCGATCGACGATTTCGGCACCGGCTATTCCTCGCTGGCGCACCTGAAGCGTTTCGAGATCGATGTGCTGAAGATCGACCAGACTTTCGTGCGCGACCTGACGGTCGACCCGGACGATGCAGCCATCGTCACCACCATCATCGCGCTGGCCGACAACCTGGGGCTGGAAGTGATTTCGGAAGGGGTGGAGACGCAGGAACAGCTGGACTTCCTGCGCCGCCATGGCTGCCGCCACATGCAGGGCTAT
>JBCNOX010000581.1:0-3590 GCA_039593645.1 Pseudoduganella sp. | reverse complement strand
TGGTGCTGGTGGAAGAAAGTGGGGATGGGCTGTCGCTGCAGGCCCGCTACGCCGCCCGCACGCCGCAGCAACTATTGGCGCCGCTGGCCGAAGCGGCGGCGCAGTTGCTGGCCACGGCCGACTTTACCCTGGTGCGCAAATGCGAAGACCACGCCTGCACGCTGTGGTTCCTGGACCGCACCAAATCGCACCGCCGCCGCTGGTGCAGCATGGCGCTGTGCGGCAACCGCAACAAGGTGGCGGCCTTCCGCCAGCGCCAGCACGAAGGCTAGCGCAGCACGAAATCGACGAAGCTGCGTACCCGCAGCGACAGGTGGCGTGCGTGCGGGTAGATCAGGTAGAACGGCCGTGAGCAGCCGCCGTGCTGCGGCAGCAATTCGACCAGCGCGCCGCTGGCCAGTTCGCGCTCCACGGCAAAGCGATAGGTCTGCGCAATGCCGCCGCCATGCACCGCCAGCGTGCCCATGCCGAGGAAGTCTTCCGCGCACACGATGGCATCGCTGCCCGCCAGCTCTATTTCCTGGCCGTCGCGCATGAACTGCCAGGGGATCAGCCGCCCCGTACTGGGCAGCACAAACTGGATGCAGTCGTGGCCTGCCAGCTCCTCCAGCGTGTTGGGCTTGCCGCGCCGCTTCAGGTAAGCCGGCGACGCAACCAGCACCAGCGCCGCATCTTCCAGCTTGCGGGCGATCAGCGTCGAATCCTGCGGTGCGCGGCCGCGCACCGCCAGGTCATAGCCCTCCTCCGCGAAATCGATATTGCGGTTGCTGACGTGGACTTCGACCTGCACTTCAGGGAACTGCAGGCGAAATGCCGCTATCCGCTCCAGCAAGCGGTAATGCGCATACGGCGTCGGCACGCTGATGCGCAGCTTGCCGGACGGCGCGGCCTGCTGCCCCGTCACTTCGCGTTCCGCCTCCACCAGTTGCGACAGGGCCTGCCGGCACTGCTCGAAGTAAACTTTGCCGCCATCGGTCAGGCGGATCTGGCGTGTGGTGCGGACGAACAGGCGCACGCCGAGGCGCTCCTCCAGCCGCGAAATCGAACGGCTTACCGCCGCCGGCGTCACGCCCGCCATTGCCGCCGCCGCGGTGAAACTCCCCTGCTCTCCAGCCAGCACGAACAGCTCGATGCTGCCCAACTGCATATCGTCGAAATGGCGCTGCATTTATTACCCCATGTATCAATTCAATTGCTGGAACCCGTATTTATCCACCCAAACGTCATAAGTATAGTGGACTCACCGTAACCCAACTCAAGGAGTTCCAAATGACCAAGACAGCCATCATCACCGGCGCATCGAGCGGCCTCGGTTTCGCCATCGCCAAGGCTTACCTGGCGCGCGGCTACAACGTGGTCGGCAATGCCCGCACCATGGACCGCCTGCAAACCGCGGCGGCCCAACTGGGCAACCCTGCCAACTTCCTGCCGGTAGCCGGCGACATCGCCTCCCCTGCCACCGCCAAGGACCTGTTCGAGAAAGCGGCCGCCCGTTTCGGCAAGGTCGACATCCTGGTGAACAACGCCGGCATCTTCATCGCCAAGCCCACCGTCGACTACACCGAAGCCGAGACCGACGCCCTGGTGGCGACCAACCTGAAAGGCTTCCTGTTCCCGGCGCAGGAAGCGGTGCGCCACATGGAAGCCAAAGGCGGCGGCCATATCGTTAACATCACCGCCAGCCTGGGCGTCACGCCGGCCAAGGCGACAGCCCTGCTGCCGGTGCTGATCAAGGGCGGCCTGAACATGGCAACCCGCGCCCTGGCGCTGGAAGTGGCCAGCAAGAACATCAAGGTGAATGCGGTGGCGCCGGGCATCATCAGCACCCCGCTGCATAGCCCGGATGCCGGCACCCAGGAATTCCTGAAAGGCCTGGTGCCGACCCACAAGATGGGTACGGCGGAAGACATCGCCGACGCGGTGCTCTACCTGACCGATTCGACTTTCATCTCCGGCCATGTGCTGACCGTCGACGACGGCGCCGCAGCCGGCAACTGGTAAACAAGGAGAACGACATGCCCTACGTGAACATCAAGGTCACCCGCGAACAAGGCGGCCCGACCAGGGAGCAGAAGAAAGAGCTGATCGTCCGCACCACCAGGATGCTGCAGGAAGTGCTGGACAAGGACCCGGCCACCACCTTCGTCATCATCGACGAAGTGGAGACCGATAGCTGGGGAGTGGGATATGAATCGGTGACCGAGCGGCGCGCGCGCCAGTCATAAACCGCAAACGCTGTGGATATTGCTCCAGGCGACACCACCGACAATGGCACGGCCAATGCAACTGACCTTTTGCCAGCCATTGTCGGCCACAGCGAAGCCGCCGATGACCAGGGCCAGGACGACGGCGCCAAGGATCATGGCCCCTCTTATTGAATCGCTAATTCTCATTGCTCATCTGACAAAATCGTTGACAAGCGATTTTAGTCGCACAAGGCGCCGCCCGACAACTAATTATTTGCCATCGCGTGCAATTTGCTGATGGTGCTCCAGTTGCGCGAGGTGACCGCGTCACCGAGCGCCTTGCCCATGGCAGCGGCCGCGCGGCTGGCCAGCACCCCGTCCGGGCACCAGATATAGGCGGCGTGGCGGCCCAGCGCAAACGCTTCCGGCTGCCAGCTCTGACGCGCCAACGGTTCCAGCTTGCCGCGGTCTTCATCGGGTTTATTGAGGACCGCCACCAGCAGCCGCGAATGGTCGTCGGCGACGTTCTGCAGGCTGTTTTCATTGACGATCTCCGCCAACTGGGTGGCCTCGATTACGGTAACTTTGGCGGGTACGCCGAGTTTCAGCACCAGCGCTTCTTCGATGCGCGCCGCGCAGTCGGCGGCATCGGCGGCGTTGCAATCGAACACCACATTGCCGCTGTTGAGCAGGGTGCGTACATCGCTGTACCCCATATCGCTCAGCACTTTGCGCAGGTCAGCCATCGCAACGCGTTTTGCGCGTCCGACATTTATGCCGCGCAGTAAGGCGATCAAGCGCTGCTTATCCATGACATTCCTTCTTGCATGGCTTTAGTATGCGGCAGATACAGCGGTGGCGGCGCTCAGCTCACGGTGGGGGCATGCAGCGGGGCGTCCGGATGCTTGTCCTCGTTGTCGCCGCCCGGCGTCACGCGCGGAATGCGCAACACGAAGCTGGCGCCTTTGCCCAGCGTGCTCGAAACGGAAATGGTGCCGCCAAACTGCTTGACGATCAGGTTGAAGACGATGTTCAGCCCAAGGCCGGTGCCGCCCTGGCCGCGCCGGGTGGTGACGAAGGGGTCGAACACCTTGTCCAGCATGTCGGGTGGAATGCCCTTGCCGTTGTCGACCACCTGCATTTCGATGGTGTCGCCATCGGGGATCACGTTGATATCGATATTGCCTGCGCCATCCGGCTCGAAGGCGTGCTCCACGCAGTTCAGCGTGAGGTTGGTGATGACCTGGGCCAGGGCGCCGGGGTAGCTGTCCAGCATGATGTCGTCCGGGCAGTTGATCGCCACCACGATGTGGGTCTTCTTCAGCTTTGGCTGCAGGCTGGACACCACCTCGCCGATGTATTCCTTCAATTCGAAACGGCGGCGCGCTTCGCTGACCTGGTCGA
>JBCNOX010000580.1:0-3590 GCA_039593645.1 Pseudoduganella sp. | reverse complement strand
TGCCCAGCGGGCGCAACTCGTTCTCGTACTTCAGGTAGTTGGCGATGAAGGGATGCGTCGCCGGCACCATCTTCTGGAAGCTGGCGTCCGGTTTCAGCAGCGCCGCCTGCCAGGCAAACAGCACCGAGGCCGCCAGGAACACCAGCATGATGATGAAGCGGTACTTGAACAGGCGCGGCTCCAGCCAGTGCTCGACCGACGTGAAGCGCTGGTGGCCCTGTTCCGCCACCTCGCAGGATTTTTTATCGTCGCGTATCATTTGCCGCCCTCCCCGGCCGCAGGAGCCGCCAACCGCGCGCCGCCCACGCCCGCCAGCAGCACGCTGCCGTTCAGCGCCAGCATGTCCGCCGTCGGCACCGCATCGCCCTGCCGCACCACCCGGAAGCTGACGCCATCGTCATCGCTGCGCAGCAGCGCGCCATCCTGGGCCGCCAGCACTATGCTGCCGCCCTGCATGGTGCCGCCCACCAGGCTCTTTCTTGTCACCGCCGGCGTTTCGCGCCAGGTGGCGCCGCCGTCCTCGCTGCGGAACACATGGCCGCCGAAGCCGTAGGCCAGCATGCTGCGGCCGGTGAAAATCACCCCGTACAACTGGCCGCCGTAGCCGGTCTCGATACGCTGCCAGCTGCTGCCGCCGTCCTGCGAGCGATAGACGTAGCCGCCCTCGCCCGCAATGGCCAGCACGCCGCCCGGGCCGCCCGCAATCGCGTTGTAATGCAAGCCTTCAGGATTGGGCGGGCCCGCGCCCATGGAAGTCCAGTTTGCCCCGCCGTCCGTGGTACGGAAAGCCTGGCCGTATGCGCCCACCGCGTAGCCCGTTCTGGCATCGCGGAACCATACGCCCAGCAAAGGGCGCGACGGGCCGAACTTGGCCGCCGCTTCGATATCGCCCAGCGCGTTCTCGGCGTCGGCGAGCACATTGCCCCCGGCCGCCTGCGCCTTTTCAACTGCCGCCTTGGCATTGGCCAGCATCAAGGCATTGGCCTTGTTGCCGTCAAAGCGGAGGTTCCATTGCGCCCCGCCGTCGTTGGTGGAAAGGATCACGCCGTCGTGTCCCACGGCCCAGCCGTTGGTCGCGTCGGCAAACGCCACGTCGGTCAGCGTGACCGACACCGGTACTTTCGCCTGCTGCCATGGCGCATTGGCGCCGCCATCGCGCACCAGGATGATGCCGCGTTCGCCCACTGCCACCGTGCGCTGGCCGGCCAGTGTCATGGCCGTCAGCATGGCTTTTGGCGCCCGCGCCGACATGCGCGCCGGCGTTTGCAGCGGATCGCCCGCGACAGCCGGCATCACCGCCAGTGCGCCCAGCAGCGCAGCAGCGGCCCGTATCAAGACTTTATTCATGCTCTACCTGCGAAAAAATGGGCGCAGCGCTCCCTGAGAACGCAAGCGCCCGAAGAGACACCCCCAAACCCGCTACGCCGTCCTTAGTTGGAAGAGCGGCGCAGCGTATCTGGCGTGAAGTTCGACGGATCGAGCTTTACGCCAAATTTGATCGGCTTCTCCTGGTTGGAGATGCCGGACAGCAGGTAGCGGCGTGCCTGCAGGTCGTAGAACACTTCGTAGGCGAAGTAGTGGGTCATCGCATCGTAGTACTGGATGCCGCCGATTTCGTGCACGCGCCACAGTTCGCCGCGGCCGTCGTACGAATCGGTGTGCACCACCTGCCAGCTGTCCTCGTCCACGTAGAACACGCGCTTGGCGTAGATGTGGCGCTTGTCCTTTTTCAGGGTCGCTTCCACCACCCACACGCGGTGCGGCTCGTAACGCACGAAGTCCTGGTTGATATGGCCAGGGCGCACGATGTCGGCATACTTGATCGACTTGTTGGTGATCTTGTAGTTGTTGTAGGAGACCAGCATCTCCTTCTTGCCCACCAGCTTCCAGTCGTAGCGGTCAGGGGCGCCGTTGAAGCCGTCGTAGTCGTCGGTGGTGCGCAAGCCGTCCGCGCCCTGCCCCGGCGAGTCATACGCCACGTTCGGCGCGCGCAGCACGCGGCGCTGGCCAGGATTGTAGGTCCACGCCAGGCGCGATTCCTTCACCTGGTCGAGCGGATCGACCACCAGCAGCGCGTCGCCCGCCACCGAGGACGGCCCGGTCAGGGTCGCCATGTAGTAAAGCAGGCGGTTCGGCTCCGGATTGGCCATGCCCTGCGCGAACGCCACCTTCTCGGTGCGGGTCACCGGCGTGAAGGCGCCGTTGGTCTGCACCGGGAACTCTGCCGTGTAGCGCTCGATGGTGCCGCCACGGTAGCGCATCAGGTGGTTCCAGATCACTTCCACCCCGGTTTTCGGAATCGGGAACGGCACCGTCGTCTTGCTGATGCCGGTCACGCCATTGCCGCCGCCCGCCAGTTCCGCTTTCGACGCTTCCGCCTTGATGGTGTCGTACACGTTCTGCGGATAGCCGGCCGTGCGGTAGCTCTTGTAGACGTTCATCTTGTAGCTCGGGTAGCGCTTCAGCATTTCCATCTGTCCCGGCGCCAGCACGTCCTTGTACTTGTCCATGTTGGCCGCCGTGATGGTGTACTGCGCCGCCTCGTTCGGCAGCGGGTCGGCATAGCCGTTCTTGCTGTCGAAACCGGCCGGCGCCTTGGTGATGCCGCCGGTCCAGGCCGGAATGGTGCCGGCCTTGTTGCCTTCCTTCTCCGCCCCAACCGGCGTCAGGTCCTTGCCCAGGCGGTCCACCTCGGCCTGCGGTAGGCCGGCCAGGGCGCTGCCCGCGATGCACGCCAGCGCTGCGGCCAGCAAGCTTTGCTTCATCATCTTCATCTACGTGTCTCCTGTGTCTCTATTAGAAGTTGGCGCCGATCACGAACTGCATGTTGTCGCGGTCGTGGAACTGGTCGTACTTGGCGCTCTTGTTATAGCTGGTGTAGCTGATGTCGGCGTAGTAGCGGTTGTTGTAGTCCGCGCGCAGGCCGACCGAGCGGGTCTGGCGGTCTTCGATGAACAGGTTGTCGGCCGCATAGCCCTTTACATCGTGCGCGAAATAGACGCGCGGCTTCAGGTTGATGCCGGCCACCACGTTCGGGAACAGCATCTCGGCCGACAGGCGGTAGCCCCAGGCGCTGCTGGTGGCATAGCCTTCGTTTTCGCAGGACGAGGCATTGGGCTGGATGCCGGCCGGGCCGCAGGTGCCGCCCAGCGCCGCAGTCGGGCCGAAGTTGTACATGAAGCCGCGCACGTAGCGGGTGCTGGTGTTCGGGTTGCCGATGCCGCTCCACTTCTGGCCCGCCACCTCGCCCAGCAGGGTGAGCGAGTCGGCCCCCAGCACTTGCGGGAACTGGCGGATGAAGGACACTTGCGCCTGGGTCTTGTCCTTGCGGTCGTAGCCGTGAATCACGGTGCCGGTCGGTACCGCCGGATTGCGCGCAATGGCGGCCAGCTGCGCTTGCGGGCCGATGCCGAGCGCGGTGCCGACCAGCAGGTCGATCGCGTTGATCTGCACCGGGATATCCTTGGTGCGCGACACTTCGCCAAACAGCGAGAAGCCGCCCACTTCAGTGGCCGCCGACAGGCCCAGGGTCTTCACGTTTTCGCCGCTGTAGTCCCACACGATATTCCCGGCCGGCAGCACACCCAGCG
>JBCNOX010000058.1:0-15740 GCA_039593645.1 Pseudoduganella sp. | reverse complement strand
CCCAGGCCTTCCGCAAGCGCCTGGCCGACGTGGACATGCTGCGCCGCTTCGATTTGCAGCTCGACGACGGCGCCTGGCGCATGAAGGGCGCGCTTGACGAGGAAGAGACCCTGCGGTTCCGGCGCATCCTGGCAGACTTCGTGAAGGCAAACAACATCAAGTTTCCGGTGGACGTGCAACTGGGCGGCGCCGACACCCTGCTGCCGTTCCAGATCCAGCAACTGGTGACGGGCAACCAGGCCAGCATCGTCACCAGCGACGGCCAGCGCCTTTATCCGGGCGATGAATACAAGGGCGTGCGCCTGACCGCCATCGACGGCAACCGCATCACCTTTGCCGGCCGCGAACCGATCGAGGTGCGCTGGTGACGGTGGCCGCTGCCTTGCAGGAAATGCGCGCAGCCATCCCGGCGTGGAGCGCGCAGCTTCCGCCGCATCCCGGTTTCTCCAGCCGGGGCAGGGTGGCGCAGGTGCTGGGCACCCTGATCGAAGCGCATATGCCGCCGGTGCAGATCGGCGAGCTGTGCCACCTGTACGACCGTCAGCGGGGCGGCGCGCCGATGCTGGCCGAAGTGGTGGGTTTCACCGAGCGCTGCGCCGTGCTGTCGGCGTTAAGTCCGCTGGAAGGCGTCTCCAGCAGCACCGTGATCGAGCCGCTGCGGCGTGCGCACACCATCGAGGCGGGCGACCACCTGTTTGGCAGCGTGCTGGACGGCTTCGGGCGCCAGATGTTCCGCGCGCCCGCCGCCAGCGACGTGGCCGGGACCTGGCGCGCCACCGTGCCGGTGATCCGCGATGCGCCGCAGGCAGTGGAGCGGCCGCGCATCGTCACCCCGCTGCCTACCGGCGTGCGTGCCATCGACGGCTTGCTGACCATGGGCCTTGGACAGCGCATCGGCGTCTTCGCCGGCCCCGGTTGCGGCAAGACCACGCTGATGGCCGCCATTGCGCGCGGCTGCCAGGCCGAGGCCATTGTCTTCGGCCTGATTGGCGAGCGGGGACGCGAACTGAACGAATTCCTGGAGCACGAGCTCGATGAGGAGCTGGTGCGCAAAACCGTGATCGTATGCGCCACTTCCGACCGCACGTCGATGGAAAGGGCGCGCGCTGCCTTCACTGCGACGGCGATTGCCGAGGCGTTCCGGGCGCGCGGCAAGCAGGTGCTGCTGCTGGTCGACTCGCTGACCCGCTTCGCCCGGGCCCAGCGCGAAATCGGCCTGGCGGCGGGCGAACCGCCGGCGCGCGGCGGCTTCACCCCGTCGGTCTACACCATGCTGCCGCGCCTGATCGAGCGCGCCGGCAGCACGCCGGAGGGCGCCATCACCGCCATGTACACGGTGCTGGTCGATGGCGAATCGGCATCGGACCCGATCGGCGATGAAGCCAAGTCACTGCTGGACGGGCACATCCTGCTGACGCGCAAGCTGGCGGAGCAGGGTCATTATCCCGCCATCGACGTCCTGGCGAGCATCAGCCGCGTGATGAGCAACGTGACCACACGCGAACACCGCGCCGCTGCCGGCCAGTTCCGCGAACTGCTGGCGCGCTACCAGGAGATGGAGCTGTTGATACGCCTTGGCGAATACCAGCCCGGCGCCGATCCAGTGGCCGACCGCGCCATGCAGCTGCGCCCCGCGCAGCTCGAGTTCCTGCGGCAGTACACCGGCAGCGGCACCGGCACGCCTTTCCAGGAGACGCTTGATACCCTGATAGGGATGCAGGCATGAGGCGCGGCAAGCGGGAAGTGGTCGACGTGCCCGAACCCAGGCGGCCGGACCGCAGCCTGGACCAGCTCCTGCATGTGCGCAAGCAAAGGCTCGGGCGGCTCGAACGTGAACGCAGCAGCGCACGTGAAAGCTGGCGCGCCAGCCGCCAGGCGCTGCACGACTTTAAGTTGCGCAAGCGCGAGGCAGTGCGGCAGGCCGCGCAATTCTGGCAGGAAGCACGTGCCCGCTTCCTGCAGATGACGATCACCACCGGCCAGTTCCACCTTGCCAAGGCGCGCCATGCCCGCATGAAGGAAGAAGCCGCGAGCCTGAACCTGCGCTGCCAGGAGGCGGTGCGTGAATCCCGCCTCGCAGGCGCGCGTTTCTTCGCCGCCCGAAACGAGGCGCGGCGCGCGCAGCGGCAGCAGGAAAAGCTCGGCATCATGCGCGATGAGCTGAAGGCCTTGAGCCGGCAAGCGGGGGAGGATTGATGAACCGCCTGCCTCCCGCATCGGCTTCTGTATTGCCTGGCCGCTGGCTGGACGAGCTGCTGCCGGGCAGGCCGAAAGGCCGCCCGGGACCGCAGCCGGCCTGGCGTTTTGCCACCGCTGCCACCGCTGCCGCCTCCCAGCCACTCCAATCCGCTCCCACGACCCCAAAGACTGCCAGGCCGCACGGCAAGCCGGCCGCGCCGGCCCACGACGAGCCGCCACGGATCGCTCGCGCGGCGCACCATCCCGCCCGCGAGCGGCCTGCCGACGATCAGGAAGCCTGGCGCACCGGCCAAGGCGGCGCAGGCGGGCAGGGCGGCGGCAACGGTGCTGGCGCCGACGGCGGCGGCGAAGGCGTTGCCGAGCCGGCGCTATCCGGCGCAGCCCCGGCCGGTGAGGCGGCCTTCGACGCGCAGGATATCGTGATGCTGCTCCCCGCAGGCGATTGCAGCGGCATCTTCGAAGTGCAACTTCCCGGCGGCGAAATGATGGCGGTCGCGGTGGATGCCGGCCCGGCCGTCGTGTCCTACCACCTGAAACCCGCCAGCCAGGGGCTGGCCGGGCGCCTGCGCGGCCAGCAGAAGGAACTAACTGCACACCTGGAACGACGTATAGGAAAGGACGTGACCCTGACCATACTGTAAGCGGAGGGCCGAGATGGCTGAAACGGAGTGCCTGCCTGCCGTGCATTCGAAGGCGGTGCGATTGCAGAAGGATGCGGTCGGCGCCGCCGCTGCGGCGTTGAGCCGCCGTGTGGCCTGCGGTTTATGGAGCAGCCATGCCGGCATGTCACTGCAGCTGGAAACCGCCATGCCAACACCTGGTGCGCAGGCGGAGCCCGGTGCCGCTACTTTTGGCCTGGAAGGTCCGCACGGCATGTTTTACCTGGAGAACGGCGGCGCATTGCTGCACGGCCTGACCGGCATCGACCCCATGGCAGCGGCGCCGGCGCCGGTGGCACAGCGCGCATGGATGGACGGCGAGCTGCTGGGCCGCCTGGCCGCGACGCCATTCGCCGGCATGCGGGCGCTGCGGCGCGGCGTCGAGCCGGCGGCGGATGCCGGCCTCGCATGCATGGTCCTGCGGCTTGACGACGGCGCGCACATGACTGGCTCGCGGATCAGCGCAACGCCCGAATCCTGGCTCGCCCTGCTGGAGCACCATGCGTGGCAGCCGAAGACGCAACCGCTGGACGCACTGCATGCGCTGCGCATCTGCCTGCCGGTCCGGCTGGGCAGTCACCGCCTGCCGGCGCCGGTACTGCAGGAATTGTGCGTGGGCGACACCATTGTGCCGGACAGCACCCGGTTCGATACGCAGGGCCTTGGACGCCTGCCCCTGGGCGGCATGCAGGCGCAAGTGCGCTATTCGGCGCCGGGCCAGCTCACCATTCTCACCATGGAGACGCAAGTGAACTACGAGAGCGAAGATGATGCAGGCAGCGTGGACGACGCGGCCCTGGACCAGTTGCCGCTGGCCCTCAGTTTCGAGCTGGGAACGCTGCAGCTTAGCCTGGGGCAGCTGCGCACGCTGGCCAGCGGCGCGGTGCTGCAGCTGTCCCAGGGCAGTGCCGACAGCATCGCCATCGTGTGCGCCGGCCGCCACCTCGGGCGCGGCGAAGCCGTGGACGTGGATGGGCGGCTGGGTGTGCGCATCACTTCCTGGAGCGCGGCATGATGAACGGGCAGACGGACATTGTTTCATTCTCGCTGATGCTGGCGGGGCTGGCACTGATACCGCTGCTGGTGGTCACGACGACGTCCTTCCTCAAGCTGTCCATGGTCATGCTGGTGCTGCGCAGCGCCATCGGCGTGCAGCAGGTGCCGCCCACGCTTGCAATCTACGGCATTGCACTGGTGCTGACCGGTTTCATCATGGCGCCGACGATCCAGCAGATCGGGCAGCGCATGGCGCAGCCGGCGCCGCCAAGCGCCAATGTGCAGGCGCCACCGGGCCTGGCCAAGGCGATCGATGCCTTCGAGCCGCTGCGCGCCTTCATGATCAAGCACGGCAATCCGGACCAGCGCGAACTGTTCCTGGCCTCGGCGAAGAAGCTGTGGCCGGAAGACTATGCGAAGCAGGCCCGCAACAATGACCTGCTGGTCCTGGTCCCGGCCTTCGTGGTATCCGAATTGCAGGCCGGGTATGAAATCGGCTTCCTGATCTACATACCGTTCGTGGTGATCGACCTGCTGGTATCGAACCTGCTGATGGCGCTCGGCATGCAGCAGGTCAGTCCGCAAACCATCACCATCCCGCTCAAGCTGCTGCTGTTTACGCTGGTTGGCGGCTGGGGCAAGCTGCTGCATGCGCTGGCCGCATCGTACGCATGAAAGGAACGCCATGGCAGATACCCTGAACTACTTCCAGCAGGGCTTGTGGCTGGCCGTGATGCTTTCCGCCCCGCCGCTGGTGATTGCAACCCTGTGCGGCGTGACCGTCTCGCTGGTGCAGGCTGTGACGCAGATCCAGGACCAGACTTTGCCGTATGTGGTCAAGCTGGTCGCTGTCGCCGTCACCCTGGCCGGCATGGGGCGCTGGATCGGCGTGCAGCTGATCCAGCTGACGGAGCTGGCGTTCACCATGTTGCCGGCCGTGGGACGCTAGGCCATGCCGGAATTCGGCGCTACGCAGCCCTCGCTGCTGCTGGATATACAGAATGCACTGGTGGCGCTGGCCCTGGCGACGCCGCGTGTACTGGTCTGCCTGGTGATATTGCCGGGCTTTGGCCTGAACGTGCTGACCGGCATGGCGAAGAACATGGCCGCGATGGCGATCGCGCTGCCGGCCGCGTTGCCGACTTATTATGCGGTGCAGCGCTTCGGGCCAGATATGCTTACCTGCGGCATGCTGATTTTCAAGGAGGCGGCCATCGGGCTGCTGCTGGGGGTGCTAACCACCATGCCGCTGTGGGCCGTGCAGTCGGTCGGTTCGATCCTGGACAGCCAGCGTTCGCCGATCCAGATCCAGACTAACAATGCCGGCGTCGACCGCGACGCCAGCATCATCGGCGGGGTCATGGTGCAGGCAGTGGTGCTGGTGATGGTGCAGGCAGGCCTGTTCGTCGCACTGGCCCGCATCCTGGTCGAGAGCTACGCCGCCTGGCCGGCCTGGTCGCTGGCGCCGCCGTACGAGCCGGGTCACCTGGACCTGTTGCTCAAGCGTTTCGGAGAATTGTTCTGGCACATCGTGGTGTACGGCGCTCCGGTGATCATCCCACTGATCCTGATCGAGCTGGCGTTTGCCCTGATCGGTGTGTTTGCGCCCAACCTGCAAGTGTCGTTCGCGTCGTCGCCGATCAAGAGCTTGACGGGCGTGGTCATCCTGCTGCTGTACTGGCCGACGCTGTCGCACCACGTGGCGGGCGACTTTTCCAACTTGCTTGACCTGGCGGCCAGCCTGCGCGGCGCGGGGCGCGGGCCGTGATCCTTCCTGCGGGAGCGCAGCATGAGCGAAGAAAAGAACGAAGAGCCCACAGACAAGAAAATCGACGATGCCCGAAAGAAGGGCCAGGTGGCGTCCAGCCGCGACCTGGCCCGCCTGGCAACCCTGGTCGCCATGGCGGAAGCGGCTTTCGCGACGGAGCCACTGTGGCGCGAGCAGTTGGAAGGACTGTTCGAGCTGGGCATTGCCAGCGTGGGTCGCCCTTTCGAAGCCACCTTGTGGGATATGCTGCAGTCGGCCGGCATCCTGCTGATCGTCACCTTCTGCAGCTTTTTCCTGATCTGCATCGTGGTAGGCGTTGCCGCGCACTGGGGCCAGTTCGGCGTGCTGATCGCGCCGGAAGCGGTCACGCCCAAATTCGACAAGCTGAACCCCGTCAACGGCTTCAAGCAGTTGTTCTCCAAGAAGAAGCTGGTCGAGCTGCTGATCGCGGTTGGCAAGGCGGCCTTGATCGGCTGGACGGTGTACGTGCTGGCACGCGGAGCCCTGCCGGCGATCGTCCAACTGTCCACCGGAGAGCCCAAGGATGCGTACTTCGGCTTTATTGCGGTGCTGAAGTCCATCTTCCATTCGGTCGTCATCGTCTGCCTCGGCCTGGCGGCGGTCGACTTCGCGACCCAGAGGTACTTCCACAAAAAAGAACTGATGATGGACATGGAGGAGATCAAGCGCGAATACAAGGAGTCGGAAGGCGACCCCATGGTCAAAGGCCAGCGCAAGCAGCTGGCGCGTCAATGGGCCAACGAAGCGCCGGTGGAACGCACCGACGACGCCAATGCCCTGGTGGTCAACCCGACCCACTTCGCAGTGGCGCTGTTCTACGATCCCGAGGCGGGCATGGTGCCGCAGGTGCTTGCGAAAGGGCGCGACACGACTGCACAGGCCATGATGGCGCGCGCTCGGCTGCGCGGCATCCCGATCATCCGCCACGTCTGGCTGGCCCGCACCCTGTACGCCGGCTGCAAGCCGGACATGGAGGTGCCGCGCAGCAGCTACGAGGCGGTAGCCCAGGTCTACGCCGTGGTGCTGGAGCTGCAGCGCATGGGGCAGCAGGGCGGTGAAGTGGAGCTTGAAGCGCACGGCGAGCCGCCGCCCGGCATGCTGGGCTTGAGCGCGGACGAAGCGGCGGCGCGAGGAGAGCGGGATGCGAATCAAGGCTAAGGAGACATTGGCGCAGGCGCAGCCTGCTCCGGCGCCGGAAGTGGAAGCTGCGCCGCCGCCCAAGGCGAAGCATGCCAAAGGACCGCAGCCACGCCCGCCGCGTTCGCAGATGGCGGGGGGATGGCTGCTGTACAGGCAGGGAGGTGCCATGCCGGCCGCCGATACGATGTGCGATGAGCATGTGCATTTACTCGAGCCTCCTGCTCCGGAGCCTGAACCGGTCGAGACGGACGGGACGGGCGGGGCGGACGAGGCGGAGGGCGATGACCGTATGCGGCATCTGGCCATGGCCGGCGGCCAGACGCATCCCTTGTTGCGGCGGCCAATCCCGAAACCCGCAGCGACACTGGCGCCGGTTCGTCCCGGATCGCGGCTGGCCTGTGAGCGGCGCTGCGGTGGTGCGGGATGCGACCCGGCCAACAGCCATGGCTGCGGCGGCGTGTTCTGCCTGGACCCGCTGGAACAGCTGTGAGGGAACCGCTGGCGCCCTGGCTGCCACCCATCTGCAGCGGATTGACTTTCTTTTGGAGACAGCGTGGATACTCGACTCAGCATGGCGGTGCAAGGCGCCGCATCCGGCCTGACAGGCAAGCCAGCACCGCAGTTTCCCGATCCTGCTGCGGCGGGCGAGGGCGCGGCGAGCTTCAAAGTGCAGCTGCAGGTGCAACAGCAGCAGTTCCGCTCGGGCGCGCAGCAGAACCTTGCGCCGCAGGATATCGGCAAGGACAGCCTGGCGGCCGTGATGGCCGAGCGTGCAGCCGGCCTGGCTGGCGACGTCAATCGCCACCAGCAATATGTGTCGCGCATGCTGGAGCGCGCTACGGCCAGCGGCGATTCGCTGCACCTGATGCATGCGATGCTGGCCCTGAACGATTATCAGCTGCGGGTCCAGACCATTTCGAAGGTGGTGTCCAAGGCCGGCAGCTCGGTCGATTCCCTGACCAAACTGCAGTAATCGCCATGTTCAAGCGCCTATTCACCCTGGCCCTGTGCGCAATCGCACTTGCCGGTTGCGGCAAAATGGTCGTCCTGCAGGCTTCCCTGCAGGACTCGGACGCCAATGAAATCGTCCTCGCCCTCACTGGCCAGGGCATCGAAGTGGAAAAGCACCAGGACAAGTCCGGCGTCAGCCTGACCGTCAAGGAAGCGGACCTGTCGCGCGCCACCAGCACCATGCAGGCGGCCGGGCTGCCGCGCCGTAGCCGTTCCAACCTGGGCGAAGTCTTCAAGAAGCAGGGCATGATCTCGTCGCCGATGGAGGAGCGCGTGCGCTATATCCATGGCTTGTCGGAAGAACTGGAATCGACCTTGCAGCTGTTCGACCGTGTACTGTCGGCGCGGGTGCATGTGGTGCTGCCAGAGCGCATTGCCCCGGGCGAAGCGATCCAGCCCTCGTCGGCCGCGGTGTTCATTCGCTACCGCCCGCCGCTGGATGAGGATGCGATTACGCCGCGGGTACGGCGCCTGGTGTCGTCGAGCATCCCGGGCCTGAGCGGAGAAGAAGGCCGCAACAAGGTATCGGTCGTGATGACGCCGGCCGAAGCGGCGCCGGCGCCGCCTGCCTGGACCAAGGTTGGGCCGTTCCACGTGGCGGAGGAGTCGGCGTCCGGCTTGCGTTCCGCGCTGGCGGTACTGGCACTGCTGGTGCTGGCGGGGATGGCCTATGCCGGCCATGGCCTGCTGCGCAACCATCGCCTGTTTGCCGGCTTGCGCAAGCGCCGCGCGCCGGTTGCGGCGGGAGAGTGACCGTGATCCAGGCAGCACCAGGCGACTTCCTGGACTGGTGGTTCAACCCGGGCGTACGGGATGGCGATGTGCCGCCCCTGTCCAGGCGCCTGGGCTACCGGCGATGGTGCGGCGAACATGGCGTGCGGCCCGACTTTCCCGCAGCATTCGACAGCGGCTGGCAACAGTTCGCTGGCTGCGATGGGGAAGTGCTGCTGCCGGCCGCACGCTTGTACGGTGCCCTGCTGGCCGCGCGCGAGGGCAGGCATGCCGCTTTGGCCAGCCTGGCTTCCGGCGCACGGCGCTGGAGCCTCGCCACGGCCGCCATCCAGCCTCTCGGGAGGCTGTGCCGGCCGAGCGGCGACCTGCTGTGCGACGGCCTGCGCGAACTCGCCTGCGCAATGGAAGCCGGCTTTCCCGGCATGTGGGACCGCCTGCTCCTGTCGCTGCCCGGCGAGCTTGCTGCCGATGCCGGTGCCGCGGTGACGGGCTTCATCCTGCGCGGCCAGGTTAGCGGAGCCGCCAGCGGCGCGGCAGCACGCCGGCGCCTGCGCTGTTGGGGCCTGTGCCTGGAACAGGCAGGCAGGCTGCGATCAAGAGGAGAACCTGAATGACTGCCTTCTGTAAAGCGCGGCTGGACCCGGATCCGAGGCTGGAACCGGTACACGGCATTCTGCGCGGCACCGCCATCGCGCGTACGGCGGATGCCGAATTGCTGGCACGGCAGATTGTCGAGCAGGGGCGGGAGGAGGCGCAGCAGCGGCTGGCGGCAGCCGGGGACGAGGCGCGCCAGGCCGTCCATGAAGCGCAGGCGCGGGTGCTGGAGCAGGCCATGCGGCTCCAGCAAGGCATGGATGCGGCCATGGCTGGTTTCCTGGAACAGGCGCAGGAGATGGTTGCCGAGCTTGCGGCCACCCTGTACGACCAGCTGGTGCTGGAGACGACCGCGCGGGACAAGGTGGCCGCCGGCTGCCGCCGCCTGTTGCGTGAATCCCCTCCAAAACTGGTGAATGCCGTGCTGCGCCTGCACCCCCAGGACATGCCTGCGCCGCCAGGCTTGCCCTGGCCATGTGAAAGCGACGACCGGCTGCATCCCGGCACTTGCAGGCTCGAGGCGGACAGCGGCGAATGGCGCGCCGATTTCACTGCGGCGGCGGCGGCCTTGCGGCAGGCGCTGGCCAGCTTGCCGGGCATGGCGCCTGGCGCAGGTGCCGCCGCCTGAATTTTCCTGCACGGCCGAACCGGCGTCCCCCGTGCCGCCACTCACCTGTAAATCACCCTTCAGGAGAGTGCCATGTCAAGCAAGCTGAATCCCGTCGTGCAGTCCCTGCATCGCCTTGACCGCAAATTCGAAGGCATTGGCGACCAGCTTCACGATTTCTACCGGCGCCAGGCCAACGGCGAAAAGCCGAATCCCACCGAGTTCACGCGCCTGCTGGAACAGCAATCGCTGACCCATAGCGCGATGACCGCCCAGTTCAACCTGCTGCAGAAGCCCCTGAAAACCGTTCTGAACGAAGCGAAATAAGCCATGAGCGACGATATCGCAAGCTGGCTGGAGGAGCTGCCGGCCGACTCGCCCCTGGTGCTCGATGGCGAGTCGGCTTACCTGCTGCCGGCGCAGGGCGGCGCCGAACTGGGCGCCATCCTGCTGCGCGAAGCGAGCGACGCCCAGGTCGAGGAAGCTGCGCGTGCCGGCTTCCAGGGCGCGCGCCAGTTCGAGGCTGGCCTGGCCTTGCGGCCCGACGGGACCCTGGTCCTGTCGCAATGGCTGCCGCAGGCGGAAAGCTGGCTGGACGCCGCGCCGGCGCTTGAGCAATTGTTCAACCAGCTGGCCATGTGGCGTGCGGCCATGGCTCCCGTACGGCCGCGCCAGCACAACCCCGCCGACCAGAGCGAACAGCGCATCCGTGCCCTGTTCGCGGGAGCGCAGCGATGAAGTGCGCTGCCGCCTTCTTCCGCCTGCGCTGGCTGCTGGCCGGCTGGTTGCTGGCTTTGCTGCTGGTCCCGGCCAGCGCCCTGGCAGCCGTTCCGGCTTCATGGAAAGGCACCGGGTTCGCCATCAATGCCAGCGGCATGAGCCTGCGCGCCGTGCTGGACGAATTCGGCCGCGTGTACGGCGTGCGTATATCAATGGAAGTGCCGGGACAGAAAACGATGAATGGGCGCCTGGCTGCCAACAGCGGCAGCGAATTCCTCAACCGCCTGGCGCCGCTATGCCAATGCGGCTGGTTCGTCTACAACGAAGTGCTGTACATCGTTCCGGCCAGCGACCACACTTCGGCGCGGCTGGAGCTGGGCGACGACGCGGTGCAGGACGCCAAGGCCGCCCTGGTCGGCGTGGGGCTGTTCGACGAGCGGTTTGGCTGGGGCGAGCTGCCCGACGTCGGTACGGTGATCGTCAGCGGCCCGCGCAGCTATGTGAAGTTCGCGCGCCAGATCCTGCTGCCTGACGAACAGCGCGCCAAGGTGCGCGGCAGGCGCGTGATGGTGTTCCGCCTGAAATATGCCAGCGCCATGGACCGCACCATCAATACGCGCGGCCAGCCCGAGGTGATCCCGGGCGTGAAGACCATCCTCAGCGGCCTGCTGCTGGGGCCCAGCACGGCCGAAAAGCTGGCCGACACCAGCCAGTTCGACGTCGGCAGCCCGAAACGCTCGCACCGGCCCAAGGCGGGCCCCGGCAATGTGCAGGAAACCCCGCGCGGCAACGCCTTCGTACCGATCTTCTCGCCGGCGCAGGGCGGCAATGCGCCGCTGCCCCCTGTGCCGCCGCAGGGCGAGGGTGCCGGCAGGAAGACGCAAGGCAGTGCGCCGGAGAACGGCAAGCCGCGCATCGAAGCCAGTTCCGCGATGAATGCCATCCTGATCTATGACGACGTGCAGCAGCGCGAGATGTATGCCGCCCTGATCGCGGAACTCGACGTGCCCCCACAGCAGGTTGAGATCGAAGCGCTGATCATCGACATGGACCGCAGCAACCTGGCCGAAATGGGCGTGGAGTGGGGCGTGCGGGCCGGCACCAGCAACCTGACCTTCAATTCCACGGCAGGCGAATCGCAGGGCACGGACCTGCCGCTGCCGGGCGCCACGCTCCTGATCAGCAACGTCAATCGCTTCTACGCCCGCCTGAAGGCGCTGGAAGCCAAGGGCGAGGCGCGCGTGCTGGCGACGCCGACCGTGCTGACGCTGGATAACGTGGCCGCCGTGCTGGACCTGAGCCAGACCGCCTACGTGCCGCTGGTGGGCGAGCGCGTGGCCGACCTGGCCGATATCACGGCCGGCACTTTGCTGCGCGTGATCCCGCGCATCATCCGCGAGCCGGACGGCGCCAAGGTGCACCTGGAAGTCGATATCGAAGACGGCTCGCTCGACGGCGCCGGCAACAGCGGCCCGGGCAAGGATTCGCGCAGCAATGTGCGCGTCACGCGCTCGACCATCAGCACGCAGGCGATCGTGAGCCTGCAGCAGACCCTGATGATCGGCGGCTACCGCGCCGAGCGGATGGCCACCGACAAGCAGAAGACGCCTGTTCTGGGCGACCTGCCGCTGGTCGGGGGACTGTTCCGCAACCAGACCGAGTCGCGCAGCACGCGCGAGCGGCTGTTCCTGATCACGCCGCGCCTGAGCGGGCCGGACCGGGCATTCACGGCTCCGGCGGCCGGCGGCATTCGCCGTGGCATTACTGCGCCGGAGAGCGCGCGGCAACTGGCGGCCGCACCGCCACCGCCCCCTGCACCGGGCAAATCGGCGACCACGCAACTGCCGCTGCCACTGCCGCTGCCGGCGCCGCCGGCCGGCAAGGATGCAGCGCCGGCCAGGATGCGCGCTCCCGCGCCACCTTCGGGCGAGCGTTCGCCCTGGGCCCTGATCCCCGCCGCCGTCAGCGCCGACCAGCGTTGAAGCGCATCCCCCGCGGGGTGAGGATTGTTGAGCCTTGTTGAGAAATTCGGAATGCACTTTCGTCTATATTTCTTCTAGCCCTGGCGCACTTGCGATGCAAGCGCTCCTGGCGGCAGCAAGGCTTTGTTGATGTCATCTGCCAGCAATGGCCATCAGGAGGACGAGCGTTGAACCTCAATATCAAATTGAATGGCGCGGCCAGGATTTTCTTCGCGGCGCTTGGTCTTTCGCTGTGCTGCGGCACATTCGCCGCAGAACCGGCGAGGCCCGCGGCAAGCAGCAAGCCCGCCAAGCCTGCCGTGCGATCCGCAGCGGGCAAGGGCCGCGCCACCGCGCTTGCGGTACCTGCGAGCGAGCCGGCCGTGCGTGCCGCGCCCGACGCCTGGGACATCGTCCCGGCCGATAAAACCCTGAATGCGGCACTGGCCCGCTGGGCCGGCGCGGCAGGCTGGCAGCTGCTGTGGGAGCTGCCGGTCGATTACGCGGTGCAGGTGCGCACCACCGTGCCTGGTACCTTCGAGGAAGCTATTGCCACCGTAGTCGGCAGTATGGACAGCGCGGAGATGCCGATCAAGGCCGTCTTCTATAAGGGCAACAAGGTGTTGCGCATCATCGGCCGGGGTGTGCAATGATGCGCCGCCCGATCACCAAATGCCTGCCGGCGCTGGCCTGCGCGATGCTGTCCCTGGGCGGCTGTTCCGACCTGGCCGACCGCGTCTCTTCCAACGCCGACGCCGCCGACGGCGCCACCTCCAGCCTGGTCAAGGAAGTGGGCCGCAATGCGCGCGGCGCCGTGGTGCCGGCATCGGCGCGCGTGGTGCACGAGCCGGGCATCTGGCTGGGCAAGAACGTGGTCAAGCTGGGGCAACCGCCGCTGCCGGCCGTGTTCTACCAGCCTGCCACCTTCGATCGCAGCATCTACTCCCTGTCCGAACTGGCGGAACGCCTGACGCTGCGTTCGGGCATCCCGAGCCGTGTCAACGCCGATGCGGCCAATGTCGCCGCCAGTGCCTTCAAGCGCGGCGGCCGCCTGCCGTCGCCGCCGGCCATGCGGCAGCCATCAGGCGTGCCTGCCTTGCCGCTGCCGCAGGGCGTGCCGGGCGAGCAGCCGGTGGCGGGCGATGCCCCGCTGCGCAGCGGCGCCGCCGACGCCAGCGTCAGCTTTCAGCCCGACCTGCAGGGGGGCATCCGCGTCAGCTATGCCAACGGTTCCTTCAAGGGCTTGCTCGACACCGTGGCGGCGCGCTTCGGCGTCTCATGGAAGTACGCCGACGGCGTGATCCAGTTCTACCATACCGATGCGCGCACCTTCCAGATCAGCGCCGTGCCGGGCGATGCTTCCTTTGCCGCATCGGTCACCAGCGGCGCGGCCTCCGCGGCCGGCGGGAGTGGCGGCGGTTCGGGCGGCGGCGCCGGTGGCCATGGCGGCAACAGCGGCAGCTCGGTGTCGGCCAACAACAGCCAGAACACCGGCGTGGTGTCCAAGCTGTCGGTCTACAACGGCATCGAGAATGCGGTCAAGGTCATGCTCTCGCCGCACGGCAAGGTGCTGGCGGCGCCGGCTACCGGCACCATCACAGTGGTCGACACGCCCGATACGCTGGACCGCATCGGCGCCTACATCGAGAACGCCAACCAGGCCCTGTCGCGCCAGATCGTGATGAACGTGACCGTGCTGTCGGTCAGCCTGGAGCAGGGCGACGAGTACGGCATCAACTGGAACCTGGTGTACAACAGCCTGAAAAACAAGTACGGCCTGCAGAACACCTTTACCTCCACGCCGGGTGCACCGGCGCTGTCGGCGGGAATTGTCGGCAACTCGCGCTTCAGCGGCAGTACCGTGATTGCCAAGGCGCTGGCGGAGCAGGGCAAGGTGCGGCGCCAGACCACGGCTTCCGTGGTCACGCTGAACAACCAGCCGGTGCCGGTGCAGGTGGCGCGCCAGACCACCTACCTGCAAAGCTCGCAGACCTCGATCGTGGCGCAGGTCGGCACCACGACCACGCTGGTGCCCGGCGTGGTCACCGCCGGCTTCAATATGAGCATCCTGCCGCATGTGCTCAATAACGGCGCGGTCATGCTGCAGTTCTCCATCGACATTTCGACCCTGCGCGGCATCCGCGTCATCGAGAGCAACAACAGCCGGATCGAATCGCCGGAGATGGACACCCGCAACTTCCTGCAGCGCGTGTCGATGAAATCGGGCGAAACCCTGGTCATCGGCGGCTTCGAGCAGACCGACGAAAACGTCGACCGCCAGGGCGTGGGCAAGCCAAGCAACTACCTGCTGGGCGGCGGCGTCAAGGCCAAGAGCAACAAGGAAGTGATCGTGGTGCTGATCACGCCGATGGCCATGGCCGGCACCTGAGGAGGGCGCATGGGCATCCATATCATCCAGATCGACAAGGCGCGCTTCGTCTGCGGCCTGTTCTGGCAATCCCTGTCGCGGCCGCGTGAGTTGCAGCGCGAGGCGGTGGAGCTGGGGCGCAAGATCGGCTCGGACCTGATGGTGGTGCGGCGCGACCAGTCGACCGCCCAGGCGGGCTATGCGCAAAGCAGCGATGGCGCGGCGCGCACCCTGTATTCGCTGGGCGCGGCCGTGTCCAAGACGGTGGCGATGGAAGGTGCCTACTACGACGGCCTGCTGCAGCCGGTGCACAACTGGCTGGCGGCCCTGCAGCTGCCGGACGGGAAGTGGGCCTACTTTGCCGTGCGCGACGCCAACTTCCTGCCCAACGGCGATTTCGCGGGCACCAGGGAAGAAGTGCTGGAACGCCTGTACGGCGACTACGCCCTGGGCGGCTGGAATGTGGTGATCGGCGACGAAAGCCTGGCCGGGCAGGGCTTCCACAACTTCAACGCGCGCCGCATCGAAAGCCTGCTGCCGCACCGCAAGGACGGCAGCCTGCGCGTCTTCCGCTGGTGGCGGCTGCGCCCGATCGCGGCCCAGCGCGCACCGGAGTGGCGCCTGGCGGCCGGCGTGGCGGCGGCCGTGGTGGGCGCGGGGCTGTTCTTTGGCTGGCAGCACTGGAAAGCCAGGCGCCTGGCCGAACAGGAGATGCTGGCGCAGCGCGAGGCCGTGCCGCCTGCCGTGCAGCGGCCGTGGCTTGGCCAGCCGCTGCCCACGGCGGCCATGCGTGCCTGCTTCGAACGCCTGGACCATATGACGCCGGGCGGCTGGCGGCTCGACGAATATAGCTGCACCGGCGGCCAGTTCAGCTACGCATGGTCGCGCAACGCCGCCACGGTGGCGACCCTGCGCGACGCCGTGCCGCAGGCGGTGATCGACCCGACCCGCGACAAGGCGACGC
>JBCNOX010000579.1:0-3605 GCA_039593645.1 Pseudoduganella sp. | reverse complement strand
TAAATATGAAGAAAAATCGGATGAAAAATTTGCTGGCGGTGATTGCACTGGGAGTGTTGAGTGTTCCTGCTTTGGCTGCGCAAAAGGATTGCGAAAACCTTGCACATGCCAAACGGTTCAATGCAGGGTTCCAGAAGCAGTTCCTGGCCGTAGGCAAAGCCATGAACGAGCGTGAAGGCCAGTACTCAAAGAAAGTCCAGGCTATCAAAGCCAGGCTGGTCGACGCGCGAGTATGGACTCCCGAACAAGCTACCCAGGAGGTGAAGAGGCTGGGGTTCCTGGACGACGATGCCCTGGATGCCCATGCCGCGCGCTTGGAAGCGAGCGACGACTTCAAGGTCAAGTTGCGCGCATTGGAAAGTGTCGAGTTAGCGACAGCGAACGACAAAGTTACGCTGGCCGGCAGCAAGTGTGTCATGGGATACGACGTCATCGAGAAGTACCATACGTGGGATGCGGCCTCGAGCGCAGTTTGGGAACTTCTGATCAGAAAACTTGCCAAGGTGGCGGCCGAGAACAACGTCAGCATTGACTGATGCCCGCTAAAGATTTTTCTTGACACGTGATTTGGAATGGGCGCAGAATCGCGTCCACTGATTTTTTACTAACCCTAATTTTCGAAAGGACGACCATGCCACGTACGGCTATCCACAATCTGCAAATGAGATAGCCCCGCAGCGCGAGCGCTCGGGGCAGGCAATCAAGCCACCCGAGCCGGTCGTTCTTCCAACACGAACCCCGGCCAGGAAACTCGCCGGGGTTTTTGTTTCTACAGCCCCGGCATAACGAAAGACGTTATGCCAATTAAGCAAAGCCTGCACAAAGGCCTGGTGCCTGTGCACATCTATACGGATGACATTGATCATTCGGCCATCCAGCAACTGCTGAATATTTCGAACCTGCCCATCGTGCATCCGCACGTGGCGGCCATGCCCGACGTTCACGCCGGCATCGGCGCAACTGTCGGCAGCGTGATCCCGACGCGCGGCGCCATCATTCCCGCCGCTGTCGGTGTCGACATAGGCTGCGGCATGAATGCCGTGCGCACCACGCTGACCGCGAGCCAGTTGCCCGACAACCTGGCGCGCGTGCGCAGCGCGATTGAAACGCTGGTGCCGGTCGGCTTCGAGCAGCACGCATTCGACAAGGTGCGCGGCTCCGCCCACGCCCGCGTCGGGCGTCCGCTGAACGACCGCCTGGACCGTATCGTGGCGCGCCACAAGGGCATCATGAAGATGCAGCACAAGTTCGCGCAGACCTGGATCTGCCAGCTTGGCACTCTTGGTGGCGGCAATCACTTCATCGAGCTGTGTATCGATGAAGAACAGCGCGTCTGGATCATGCTGCATTCGGGTTCGCGCGGCATCGGCAATGTCATCGGCCGCTACTTCATTTCCGCTGCACGCAAGGAAATGATGCGGCACAAGGTGAACCTGCCGGACCGCGACCTGTCCTACTTCAGCGAAGGTTCGGAACAGTTCGATGATTACGTGGAAGCGGTGGACTGGGCCCAGGACTACGCCATGCTGAACCGGCGCGAAATGATGCGCCGCGTAGTGGCGGCTCTGGAGCCGCACGTCCCGCCGTTCAAGCTCGATGGCGAGGCGATCAACTGCCACCACAACTATGTGGCGCAGGAATCGCACTTCGGCCACAAGCTGTACGTCACCCGCAAGGGCGCCATCTCGGCGCGCGAAGGCGAGCTGGGAATTATCCCCGGCAGCATGGGGGCGCGCAGCTACATCGTGCGCGGCAAGGGCAACGAGGAATCGTTCTGCTCCTGCTCGCACGGCGCCGGACGACGCATGAGCCGCAGCGAGGCGAAGCGCAAATTCAACCGCTTCGACCTGGCCGAACAGACGCAAGGCATCGAATGCCGCAAGGATGGTGGCGTGGTGGATGAAATCCCCGCCGCCTACAAAGACATTGACCAGGTCATGGCGCACCAGTCCGACCTCGTCGAAATCGTGCACACGCTGAAGCAAGTCGTGTGCGTGAAAGGATAAGCAATGAAGGTAACCATCAAACTACCGAAGCCGCGCAACCCGCTGGCCGTGCTGGCGCGCCAGCGTAAGGCAGGCAGCCACCAGCGCGACGAACCACAATCGCGCCGCGCCTTGAAGCAGCAGCTGCGCCGCCAGTTGGCGCAGCCGGAGGAGTGAGACTATGCAATCGGCAATCATGTTGAACCAGCAGCAGGCGATCGACTTCCTGCTGCACGTGGCGATTACGCGCCCGGTATTCATGTGGGGCCCGCCGGGCATCGGCAAGAGCGCGCTGGTGCGCCGCTTCGCGGAAGCGGTGGGCATGGAGTGCGTCTCCCTGCTCGGCAGCCAGCTCGCGCCGGAAGACCTGCTGGGCATCCCGCAGATCGACGGCAAATGCTCGCGCTTTTTCCCGCCGGCGAACATCGTTCGCGAGCAGCCATTCGTGCTGTTCCTGGACGAGCTGAATGCGTCGTCGCATGAAATCCAGAAGGCGTTCTATTCGCTGATCCTGGACCAGCGTATTGGCGAATACGAGCTGCCGAAGGGAACCATCGTGATCGGCGCCGGCAACCGCGCCAAGGATGCGGCCATCGTCAAGCCAATGCCGTCCGCACTGGTGAACCGCATGGCGCACATCCACCTGCGTGCCGACCACCGCCAGTGGCTGGAGTGGGCAAACGGGGAGGGCGGCATCCATCCATGGGTGCTGGAGTACATCCAGTTGCGCCCCGACCACCTGTGGAGCGAGCCGCCGAAGCACGAGGAGCCATTCTCCACGCCGCGCAGCTGGCATATGCTGTCGGATGCCCTGCATTCGTTCGGCGAAGATGCCGGCGACGATATGGTCGATGCGCTGGCCTACGGCTTGCTGTCGCCTAACCACGCCGGCAACTTCAAGGGCTTCCTCAAGCAGTTGCGGCACAAGCACGGCCTGCATGCCATCATCAAAGGCGAGCAGCACTGGCCGGATGCGCCGGGCGACCGCGACGTGCTGTACTTCCTCGCACAATCGTTCCGCGCGCACTTGCTGAAGGAGCTGCCGGAGGAAGAATCGGCGGTGCGCAGCGTGCACCATGCCTTGTCGATCCGCGCCAAGGATATGCTGCGCGACCTGGCCCGCATCAGCGTCGAAATCGCGCAATCGCTGCTCGGGGAAGATGCGCAAGGCCGCCGCCTGCCTGCGTGGTTCCTGGTGGAGGTGGCGCGCGACCTGCCGCGACTGGCGGGCCGCAGCCAGAAGGAAACCGCATGAGCAAGGCCAAGAAGCCTGACCCTGCTGCCGCGGCGCGCCAGGCCGGGATTGCCGAGGTGCTGGCGCATCCCGTGCTCGGCGCAGTCGCGGGGCAGGTTGAATTCCGCACCGACGCGACGCAGCAGGTGGTTCCCGCCTCGGGATGGCTCGCGGTCTCGCCGGGCGGCACGGTGTGGTTGCACCCGAAACGTCGCGCGCAGCCGGAGCAGTGGGCGCGCGTCATCGGCATCGTGCTTTCCTGCCTTGGGCTTGGGCTGGTGCGGCGCCGTCAGCCGGCTGCGCTATGGGAAGTCGCGGCGTTGGTGACGGCCTTGCGCTTCTGCGCTGAACTGGAGCTGGGCGAATTGCCGGAAGAATGGCGTTTA
>JBCNOX010000578.1:0-3605 GCA_039593645.1 Pseudoduganella sp. | reverse complement strand
TGATGCAGCGTTTCCTGCAGCACGCCGAGCGCTTCAAGACCGAAATCGTGTTTGACCACATCCACACCACGCACCTGAACGAAAAGCCGATCCGACTGATCGGCGACAGCAACGTCTACACCTGCGACACCCTGATCATCGCCACCGGCGCCTCGGCACAGTACCTGGGCCTGCCGACCGAGCAGGAATTCATGGGCCGCGGCGTGTCCGCCTGCGCCACTTGCGACGGCTTCTTCTACCGTGGCCAGGAAGTGGCCGTGGTCGGCGGCGGCAATACCGCTGTCGAAGAAGCCCTGTACCTGTCGAACATCGCCACCAAGGTCACCCTGGTGCACCGCCGCGAGAAGTTCCGCGCCGAGCCTATCCTGGTCGACCGCCTGATGGCCAAGGTCGCCGAAGGCAAGATCGAACTGAAACTGAACTCCACCCTGCACGAAGTGAAAGGCGACCAGTCCGGCGTCAACGCCATCACCATCAAGCACAATGACGGCGGCCTGAGCGACGTGGCCGTGCATGGTCTGTTCATCGCCATCGGCCATAAACCGAACACCGGCATCTTCGAAGGCCAGCTGGAAATGAAAGACGGCTATATCAAGACCCGCACCGGTACCGAAGGCATGGCGACCGCCACCTCCGTGCCGGGCGTATTCGCAGCAGGCGACGTGCAGGACCACATCTACCGCCAGGCCATCACCTCGGCCGGCACCGGCTGCATGGCTGCGCTGGACGCGCAACGCTACCTGGAAGCGCAAGAGTGAAAAGCTTCGCCGACCTGAAGGGACTGGGCAAACAGCTCAAGGAACAGCAAGAGCAGCGTGAGGCTGAGGAAAAGGAGCGCGCCAGGCAAGCCAAGGCCGCTGCAGCCGCTGCCAACGTGTTCCAGTCCTCCATGGCCGGCGTGCAGAAGATGAAGCCGTCCGACCGTTACGTGGCGCCGCCTGCCAAGGGCGCGGCCGCAGCGGGCCGCCCTGCCCCATCCGGCCCGCGCAAGCCTCAAACGGCCGAGGAACAGGCGGCGGACGACGCAGCCGTGCTGCGAGAGTCGATGCTGTCGGATATGTTCGACGTCGACCATTACATGGAAGAAGACCCTGCGCTGAACTACAGCGCGCCCGGCATCGGCCCGGACGTGATGAAGAAAATGCGCAAGGGCCACTGGCCAGTCCAGGATGAACTGGACCTGCACGGCAAGCGCCGCGACGAGGCGCGCCAGGCGGTGGACGACTTCCTGCTCAAGGCCAAGCGCCGCAACTACCGCTGCGTGTGCGTGATCTACGGCCGCGGCTTCGGTTCGCGCGGCGGCGAGCCGGTATTGAAATCCATGGTCCATTCGTGGCTGGTGCAGACCGAGGGCGTGATCGCCTTCTGCCAGGCCCGCGCCGAGGAAGGCGGCGAAGGCGCCATCATGGTGCTGCTGCGCTCCGCCCTCGCGCCACAGCGCTGATTCGTCCCCGCTTGCAGGTTTTGCTGTCAGGGTGCTAATCTGCGCCTCATGAAAATCGTCCCCGCCGTTTCCCTGATCACCATCATTGAGGTCGTAGCAATCTTGGTCGGGGCCTTCTCCGGATTTATCGAAGCGCGCCGCAAGCGCATGGACATTGTGGGCGTGTTCATCGTCGCCTTCATCACCGCTTTCGGCGGCGGTACCGTGCGCGACATCCTGCTCGACAAGCGCCCCCTGTTCTGGGTCGCGCACCAGGAATATACAATCCTGCTGTTCGTGGTCGCCCTGTTGGCAGCGCCATTCTTCAAGCATATCCGCCATATCGTTTCCGAACGCCTGATCGTGATCGCCGACGCGGTCGGTCTCGGCCTGTTTGCGGTGGCCAGCGTGGCGCAAGCCCTGGCGGCGGACATGCCGATCTTCGTGGCCGTGATGATGGGCGTGGTGACGGGTATTTTTGGCGGCGTTCTGCGCGACATTATCTGTAACGAGGTGCCGATGGTGTTCCGCGACGGGAAACCGTATGCAATTTGCGCCTTCTTCGGCTGCTGGTTCTATATCGCGCTGCAATACACTCAGGTCTCGGACGACGTGGCCCTGTGGTCCAGCGCAGGCCTGATCACCGTGATGCGCCTGCTGGCCTGGCGCTTCGACCTGAAGATCAGTCGGCCATAGGGCTATCGGCAACAAACTTTCAATTGGAAAGTTAAAACTTACCGTAAGGAAACAACTGATACAATGGCGCAACTTTCAACCTGCGCTTGGCTGTCCTGTGTTTTCCTTTGATGTCGCCACTGCAACTAGCCTGGTCGGCTTCCTGTCGATCCTGATTGCCTGCGCGTTCCGCGGATTGCACGGACGCGCCCTGGCTGGCACCCCTGGCGGGCAATGGGCCATGTCGGCCCTGACTGGCGGCGCGGCGGCCCTGCTTGTTGCCAATTCCGCCACAATGCCCGCCTACATCGGCACCGTTGCCGACAACGCGCTCTCCATCGTCAGCCTGGTCTTCATCCACCGGGGCACTGCGATGCTGGTAGGAGCCCGCTACAGCGACCGTTATTACGCGGTGTGCGTGGCCGCGGCGGTCGCCGGATTCGCCTGGTTCAGTTACGGCCATCCCAGCCTGCAAGCCCGCATTGGGCTGGTGTCCGGCTACCGCGCCGCCTTCTATTGCGCCACCTTGCTGATGCTGGTCAAGCGGCCCGGCCTGCCGTCCGGCACCCGCTACCTGGTCGACATTCTTGCGCTGGCCGCCACCTGGAGCGTGGTGCGTCTCGGCGCCGCCGTATTTACGGGCGACCATGTCGACAGCTTCCTGGAAGGCGGTTCCTCGTTTGCCATCATGGTTTCCGTGAGCGGCATCCTGCACGTGCTGGTCAATGCATTCCAGTTCCGGCTGGAGAGCGAAAAGATTCGCGATGAACTGGCTGCCCACGCCAGCCACCTGCAGGAAAAGCGCGACATGCTGAAGGCCGTGGTGGCGGAACGCACTGCGGAGTTGACCAGGCAAGCCAGCACCGACAGCATGACCGGCATCGCTAACCGCCGCCACTTCATGGAGCGCGGCAACGACGAAATCGAACGCGCCCGCCGCTATCACCTGCCTCTGACGCTCCTGCTGCTCGACATCGACCACTTCAAGCAGATCAACGACCGCTTCGGCCATCCGGCCGGCGACAAGCTGCTGCAGGTAATCGCCCAGGCCTGCCAGTCGAACGCTCGCAACGTCGACCTGCCGGGCCGTCTGGGAGGCGAAGAATTTGCCCTGCTGATGCCGGAAACCAGCGCCATTGCGGCCCGTCTTGCCGCCGAGCGGCTGCGGCGCGCCATTACCGCGATACCGCCCGCGCTCTCCGGAATCCCGCACCAGGTCACCGCCAGCTTCGGCATCGCCGCACTCAATTCGCACGACACGTCGATGGATGGCCTGATGTCTCGCGCCGATGCGGCGCTGTATCGTGCCAAGAACGGTGGCCGCAACCGGGTGGAGGCGGCGTGAATAGCCTGCACCTCGGCACCTGTGCCCTCACCCTCGGCATCGCCTGCCTGGCGATCGGCATCGCCTTCATCGGGCTGCACGCGGTACGCGATGGACGTTCTGCCGGCTCGAACTGGAGCCTGGCCGCCATTTGCCAGGGTGTGGCGTGGATACTGGCCGGCA
>JBCNOX010000577.1:0-3613 GCA_039593645.1 Pseudoduganella sp. | reverse complement strand
GGTGCTGGATTCGACCGGCGCCACGCGCGAGTTCGCGCTCGCTCCTGCGCTGGCGCCGCTGGTCCCGATCTTCAACGCCGGCGCCCTGGGGGTCATGCTGAACGTTGGTCCGCTGATCCAGCCAACCACGAAAGCGCAATACCAGGCCAAGTCCGTGCCGCTGCCGCCCAAGCTGTTCTCGCATAACGACCAGCAGTCGATCTGGCAATCGTCCGCACCGGAAGGCTCGCGTTCGGGCTGGGGCGGCCGCCTGGGCGACCTGTTCGAATCGGGCAACGGCAATGCCACCTTCACCTGCGTCAACGTGTCCGGCAATGCGGTCTACATGGCCGGCAAGTCGGCGGTGCAGTACCAGGTTTCGGCCAACGGTTCGATGCAGTTCAACGGCCTGAAGTCGCCGCTGTTCGGCTCCTCCACCGCCACCGAAGCCCTGCGCACCCTGATCACCCAGCAGCGTACGCACGCGCTGGAAAACGAGTACAACCGCATTTCGCGCAGGTCGGTCGACGCCAACGCGGCGCTCACCTCGGCCCTCGCGACGGCGCCTGTGCTGCAGACCGTATTCCCGGCATCGAACTCGCTGGGCGACCAGCTGAAGATGGTGGCCCGCATGATTTCCGCCAGCGGCAGCCTGGGCGCCAAACGCCAGGTGTTCTTCGTTTCGATGGGCGGCTTCGACACCCACGACAACCTCGCCACCGTGCACCCAGGCCTGATGGCCAAGCTGGGCGACGCCATGTCAGCCTTCTACCAGGCGACTGTGGAATTGGGCGTGGCCGACAAGGTGACGACTTTCACTGCGTCCGATTTCGGCCGCACATTGGTGGCGAATAACGACGGTTCCGACCATGGCTGGGGCAGCATGCACTTCATGATGGGCGGTGCGGTCAAGGGCAAGCGCTTTTACGGCACAGCACCGGTGGTCGCCAATAACGGCCCCGATGACGTCGGCCAGGGCCGGCTGCTGCCAAGCACTTCGGTCGACCAGTACGCGGCGACCATGGGCAAATGGCTGGGCGCCAGCGACAGCGACCTGCTGGCCTTGCTGCCAAGCCTGTCCAACTACAGCACCCGCGATCTCGGCTTCCTGTGATGCCTCCGGTCCGATTGAATCGGACCGCATGGTAAAGTAGTGAACGTTGGATCAACGTCACTACTTACCATGAGCAATGCAAAGCCGGCACCCAAAGCACAAGACCTGAAACTTGCGGATTTCCTGTGCTTCGCCATCTATTCGGCCAATCTCACTTTTGGCAAGGCCTACAAGCCGATCCTGGACGAGCTGGGCCTGACCTATACCCAGTACATCACCGTCATTGCCTTGTATGAGGAGTCCGGCCAGATGGTGAGCGAACTGGGTGAAAAGCTGTTCCTCGAGTCGAACACCCTGACGCCTATCCTGAAGAAACTCGAAGCGATGGGTTACGTCACCCGCCAGCGCAGTGCTGCAGACGAACGCCAGGTGCTGGTCAGCCTGACCGAGGAAGGCCGCGCACTGCGCGAGCGTGCTTTCAGTGCCAGCCTGTCCGATGCCTGCGGCCTGACCAGCGACGAATTCGCCGAAACACGTGATGCCGTGATCAAGCTCCGCAACAACCTGGCCAGATCCCTGGATAAATAGAGCCGTCGAGTTGCGTCGAACGCAACCACCTGGCTGAAGTGGTGAAATAAACTCGCATACGATGTAATCGAATCCGCTTGACATCGCGGAATGTCGCGCTATACTCCTGTTCATCGAATGCGACTGCATCGTATGCGATTTAAACTAATCACTTAACGGAGTTACACATGAGCAAGATCACCAAAGTCCTCGCCACCGGCAAAACCACCACCACCCCCGTCGATTCGGCCATCTTTTCCGGCAACCCTGAGGGGCAGCTCAATATCCACCTGGCCACGCCAGGCAATCCGGCTGGCCGCGTGATCGATATCGCGGCGACCCAGCCGCATCCGCTCGCTGAGCAGCTGTTTGCCGGTGCGTGGTCGGCTTGCTACTCGGGCGCCGTGGGCCTGGCAGCGAAGGAAAAGAAAGTGGCCCTGCCAGCCGGTACCCATGTCGAAGTCGAGGTAGACCTGGGCCAAGGCAATGGCGGCTACTTCCTGCAAGCGCGCCTCACCGTGTTCGCGCCAGGCGCGGACCACGCGGCCGTGACGGAGGTCGCCCATTTCGCAGACGAGATCTGCCCGTACTCGAAAGCTGTGCGCGGCAATATCGGCGTCGCGATCAATGTGGTCACGGCATAAGGGATACAAGATGTAACCCTTGTTGCAACGGGCGTACCTCTGGAGCATCTTAGCAAGACAATAATTCCAGAGGACGTCCACCATGAAAAAGAGCATAGGATTTGCCCCGGTCGCGGCAGTCGGCATGCTTGCGCTTGCGGCCTGCAGCACGCTGCAGCCGATCCAGACCACGCAACCTGTAGCCGAAGCGCCAATGCCCGTGCCGGCAGCCGTACCGCCCGCACCCGCTCCCGCCCCCGCACTCGCCGGGTCGCAAGCCAAGGCCGACAAGCGTGCAACCGTCATGCCCGCCCCGGTGCTGGCCTACTCCGCTGGCATCGCGGCGCCAATGCCGCACATCGTGCGCTTGCCGGAATCCGCCGATAAATTCCCCGACAAGGACGGCAACAAAGCCGTCCTGGTAAGCGAGCAGCCAGTTTCGACCTTCAGCGTCGACGTCGACACCGCCTCCTACGCCTTCGTGCGCCGCTTGCTGTCCGACGGCCGCATGCCGCCGCCACAAGCCGTGCGCGTCGAGGAAATGGTCAACTATTTCCCGTACAACTACGCCACCCCGGCCAGTGCCAGCCAGCCGTTCGCGGTGACCACGGAGGTGATGCCAAGCCCTTGGCAGCAAGGCAACCAGCTGGTGCACATTGCCGTCAAAGGCTACGACATCAAGGCGGCCCAACGCCCGCGCGCCAACGTGGTGCTGCTGGTCGACGTTTCGGGCTCGATGGGCCCGCGCGACCGCCTGCCGCTGCTGCAGCAAGGCTTCCGCCTGTTCGCCGAACAATTGCGCGATGACGATATGGTCTCCATCGTCACCTACGCCAACGGCACCGCCGTCGCACTCGAACCAACCAGTGGCAAGGACAAGCAGAAGATCATCGACGTGATCAACAACCTGCGCGCTTCGGGCGGTACCGCCGGCGGCGATGGCCTGCAGCGCGCCTACGCGCAGGCCGAGCGCAACTTCGATCCGAAGGCGGTGAACCGCGTGATCCTGGCCACCGATGGCGACTTCAATATCGGCATTACCGATCCTAAGCAGCTCGAGAAATTCATCGTCGACAAGCGCAAGTCCGGTGTTTACCTGTCGGTCTTCGGTGTCGGCATGGGCAACCTGAACGACGCCCTGATCCAGCGCCTGACCCAGTCCGGCAACGGCAACGCCGCCTACATCGACACCCTGCTGGAAGCGCGCAAGGCGCTGGCGCAGGAACTCGGCTCGACCATGTTCCCGATCGCGAACGATGTGAAGGTGCAGGTTGAATTCAACCCGGCACAAGTCGCGGCTTACCGCCTGGTTGGCTATGAAACCCGCATGCTGAACCGCCAGGACTTCAAGGACGACAAGGTTGATGCGGGCGACATGGGCGCCGGCCAC
>JBCNOX010000576.1:0-3614 GCA_039593645.1 Pseudoduganella sp. | reverse complement strand
TCAAGTCCGTCCAGTGGGAAGTCCTGCAGCCAAAGTCGGCCACCGCATCTACTGGCGGCGGCCACACCGCGGAACGCACCGAGCACCGCGATATCGTCATCAACAAGCTGGCCGACCTGGCTTCGCCGCTGCTGCTGCAGAATTGCTCCTCGGGCAAGACCCTGCCAAAAGCGAAAATCGAATTCATGCGTGCTGACGGCCAGGGCGACCGCGTCAAGTACTTCGAAATCGAACTGGAAAACGTGCTGATCTCCAGCGTCGCTCCAGAAGTGCGCCAGGGCGACATCCTGGGCGAAGACGTTTCGCTGAAGTACTCGAAAGTGAAGTGGAAGTACACCCAGCAGAAGGTCAACGGCGGCACCGGCGGCAACACCTCCGGCGGCTGGGACCTGTCGACCAATAAAGTAGCTTAAGCGGGGACTGAATGACGGTCAGGGGATTCGCACCGGGGCTGATGGACCGGTTGCTCCAGCCCGGCGACGGCTCCGGCAGTGCGGCTGTCTACCGGATGTCGCTCGACGAGATGAAGGACTCCGTCGCGCGCGACCTGGAAGCATTGCTGAATACCCGTACCGTCATCCCTGAGCATCTGCTCAAACGCTTTCCGGAGTGCGGTCGTTCCATCGTCAGCTATGGACTGAACGATTTCGCCGGCATGTCGCTGGCGAGCCCGGACGACCGCGCTGCCATTTGCCAGGGGCTGGAGCGTGCCATTGCACGGCATGAACCGCGCCTGCGCAACGTAAGGGCTTCACTTGAAATGCAAGATGGCGGCATCGACCGCCTGAATTTCGCCATTACGGCGTTGCTGGTGCTGCACGCAGCACAGGAACCGGTCAACTTCGACGCGGTCCTGACACCATCCAGCCTGCAATACACGATTAGCAAGGCACGCCGCGCGCTGCCGGGAGCATGATTTGGAAGAGTTACTGCCGTATTACGAGCGCGAACTGGGTTTCCTGCGGCGCTATGCACGCGAATTCGCCGAGCGCTATCCCAAGATTGCTGGCCGCCTGCTGATTGGCGGCGAGGTATGCGAAGACCCGCATATCGAACGCATGATCCAGTCCTTCGCGCTGCTGAATTCGCGCGTGTCGAAGCGGCTGGACGACGATTATCCCGAATTTACCGAAGCACTTTTCGAAGTGCTTTATCCGCACTACCTGCGCCCGTTTCCATCGTGCTCGATCGCACGCATGGATTATGCCGCTACCGCCGCCCAGTTGACGGCTGCCAGCGAGATCGCGCGCGGGACGGTGCTCAACACGCGGCCCGTCAACGGCGTCGCGTGCACCTTCCGTACTTCCTACCCGGTGACGGTAGCACCGCTGGCGCTGAGCCGGGCCTCGTTCACGGCCGCCCTGGCATCGCCGGAAGCGGTGCAGCTGCCGCCGGGCGCCGGCGCCGGCCTGGCGATCACGATCGATTCGCTGTCCGAGCAGATTGGCCTGCCCGCGATGGGCGTTTCCAGCCTGCGCGTCTTCATCGACGGCGAGCCTTCGTTCTGCGCCGCGCTGCGCGATGCGCTGTTCATGCGCAGCGCCAAGGCCTGGGTCGAGTGCGACGGCAACGGCCGCTGGCTGCCTTTGGCGCGCATCCCGGTTGCGGCGGCCGGCTTTGACGAAGAAGATGCGCTGATCGATTTTTCGGCGCGCTCGCACCAGGCGTATCGCCTGCTGACCGAATATTTCTGCTTCCCCGAGAAGTTCAATTTCTTCGATATCGACCTGGCGGCACTGTGCGCGCTGCTGCCGCTCGGCACCAAGCGCCTGACGCTGCACATCGCCATGACCGGGCTGCGCCCGGATTCGCACGTGGCGCGCATGCTGTCCACGCTGTCGACCAATAACCTGCTGCTGGGCTGCACGCCGGTGGTCAACCTGTTCCGCCAGCGCGGCGAGCCGATTCGCATCTCGCATACCGCCGCCAGCTATCCGGTGCTGGCCGACGCGCGCCGCGCCTATGCCTACGAAGTGTATTCCATCGACGCGGTGCGCATGGTGCGCCAGACCCCGCAGGGCGAGTCGATCGTGGAGTTCCGCCCGTTCTACTCGCTGCGCCACGGCGAAACGCCGGAAAAGCACGGCCATTACTGGGTGATGCGGCGCGATGAGCAGATGGCCCATAAGAGCCCCGGCTATGAAACCGAGATCACCGTGGTCGACATCGATTTCGATCCGGCCGAGGTGGAAACCGACACCCTGAGCCTGCAGCTGACCTGTACCAACCGCGACCTGCCGGCGTCGCTGGCCTATGGCCTGCGCGGCGGCGACCTGTTCCTGGAAGGCGGCTCCAGCGTGCGCAGCATCAGCTTCCTGCGCAAGCCGACGCCTTCCCAGCGCTTTGAACGCGGGCATGGCGCGCACTGGCGCTTGGTGTCGCACCTGTCGCTGAACCACTTGTCGCTGTCCGGCGGCGGCCTGGAGGCATTCCAGGAAATGCTGGGACTTTATGACCTGCCGCGCTCCGCCTCCACGCAACGCCAGATCCGCGGCCTACAGGCGGTGGAGTACAAGCCGGCCAATGCCTGGCTGGCGGGAAATCCGTTCGCCTGCGTGGTGCGCGGCATGGAAGTGCGGCTGACCATCGACGAAGAGGCGTTCGTCGGCAGCGGCATCCACGCTTTCGCCCAGGTGATTGAGCGCTTCCTGGGGCTGTACGTGCATGCCAACAGCTTTACGCAACTGGTCGTCGTGGCCGAGAGGACTGGGGAGGAGCTGCTGCGATGCACACCGCGAAGCGGCGATTTGAGCCTGCTGTAATCGAGCGCCTGTTCGCCGAGCCGTTCCGCTTCCAGTTCTTTCAGGCGGTGCGGATGGTGGAGCTATGGCTGCGCCGCAACGGCGTGGCGCAGGAGGGCGCGATTGCCAACTTCATGCGCTTCCAGAACTCGGTGACGCTGCGCTTTCCGGCCAGCCAGCTCGAGACGCTGCAGCCCGAACCGCGCGAGATCCTGCCAACCGCGCCCGCGCTGACGGACGCCCTGCAAAGCAGGCAGCTGCGCTACTTGCGCATGACGCCCAATTTCATGGGCTTCCTGGGCAGCGCTGGCGCTTTGCCGGCCCACTATACGGAATCCATTGCTACGCACCAGTTGTACGCAAAGGACGAGGGCCCGCGCGCCTTCCTCGATGCGTTTTCGACCCGTTCGCTGTCGCTGTTCTACGAGGCGTGGACCAAATACCGCCTGGAACTGAAATACCAGCTCGATGGGCAGGACCGGTTCCTGCCCCTGCTGCTGGCGCTGGGCGGTCTGGGCAACAAGGGGCTGACGCAAAGGCTGTCGGGCCGCGAAGCCCAGGCTAGCGGCGCGGTGCGCGACGAGTCGCTGGCTTATTTTGCCACCGCGCTGCGCCAGCGCCCGGCCTCGGCATCGACCATGGCGCGCGTGCTGGGCGAGTACTTCCGCGTGGACGTCACGGCGACGCAGTTTGTCGGCTGCTGGTGCGAGGTGCCTGCGTTGCAGCAGACCGTGCTGGGCGGCGAGCAGGCGCAATTGGGCGCCACCGCCATGATCGGTTCGCGCGTGTGGCAGCGCGACTTGCGCATGCGCCTGACCATCGGCCCGCTGCGCCGCGCCGACTTCGACGCCTTCCTGCCCGGCGGCACGGCGG
>JBCNOX010000575.1:0-3623 GCA_039593645.1 Pseudoduganella sp. | reverse complement strand
GGTCGAAGAACCAGTGCAGGCCGTCGAGCGGCATGTCGCGGTTGACCTTCTCGAACACGTCCAGCGCGCGCGAAATGGTCTCGTCGTAGGTGGCATGCATGCGCCACGGCCAGCGGTTCTGCACCAGGATGCGGATCACGCCTTCCAGGTCGTCTTCCATATTGGCCGGCATGTCCGGGCGCGGCTGGCGGAAGTCTTCGAAGTCGGCGGCCGAGAAGGTCAGCATCTCGCCCGCGCCGTTGTGGCGGAAGTAGTCGTCGCCCTGCTGGTACTTGCTGCTGGCCGCCCAGTTCAGGAAATCGTCCTTTTCCTGCTTGGGCTTTTGCGTGAACAGGTTGTAGGCCAGGCGGATGGTCAGCTCGCCGGCATCGGCCAGCTGCTGGATCACCTGGTAGTCCTCGGGGTAGTTCTGGTTGCCGCCGCCCGCGTCCAGCGCGCCGGTCACGCCCAGGCGATTGAGCTCGCGCATGAAGTGGCGGGTCGAGTTGAGCTGGTATTCCGGCGGCAGCTTGGGCCCTTTGGCCAGCGTGGCGTACAGGATCGAGGCGTTCGGCTTGGCCAGCAGCAGCCCGGTCGGGTTGCCGGCGCTGTCGCGCAGGATCTGGCCGCCCGGCGGCTCCGGCGTGTCGCGGTCGTAGCCCACGGCGCGCAGCGCGGCGCCGTTCAGCAGCGCGCGGTCGTACAGGTGCAGGATGAACACCGGCGTATCGGGCGCCACGGCGTTCAGCTCCTCGATGGTCGGCAGGCGCTTTTCCTCGAACTGGTGTTCGGTGAAGCCGCCCACCACGCGCACCCATTGCGGCGCCGGGGTAATCGCCACCTGCGCGCGCAGCATGGCCATGGCGTCGGCCAGCGAGCGCACGCCGTCCCAGCGCAATTCCATATTGAAGTTCAGGCCACCGCGGATCAGGTGCAGGTGGTTGTCGATCAGGCCAGGCAGCACGCGCCGGCCTTGCAGGTCGATGATGCGGGTTTGCGGCCCTGCCAGCGGCAGGATCTCGCGTGCCTCGCCCACATGGGAAAAGCGGCCGCCGGTAACGGCGACCGCAGCGGCCTCGGGCTGGCGCTTGTCCAGCGTCGTGAAGCGGCCGTTATGGAGTATCAGCTCCGGTGCAGCAGTCATTGCTTGTCCTCCTTGGTGCCAGCGCATGGCAGTTCGCCGAAACAATGCGGCTTGACTTGTTCATGCAGCCAGGATACCTGCTGTTCCTTCGGCGCCAGCCACTGGCGAACCAGCGGCGGCACCTGTTCTCCCAGCAGGATGCCGAGCAGCCCCACCAGCGCCACCACGGGCGGCGCCGGCGAGCGCACGTTCAGCACGCCGTACAGGATGCCGGCCAGCAGGCCGGCACCCAGCGAGAGAAGATAAATCTTCACTGGCCTTCCTTGGCGTGGAACATGGTCTGCGCGTAGATGATACCCAAGCCGTAGGCGCCGCCGAATTTCTTGGCGATGCCGGTGGTCAGCTCATAGGTGTCGGTACGCGCCCAGTCGCGCTGCAGTTCCAGCAGGTATTGCAGCGAGGTCATTGGACGCGCGCCTGCCTGCACCATGCGCTCCATGGCGCGTTCGTGCGCTTCGGCCGAGACGTCGCCGCAGGCGTCGGCGATCACGTACACCTCGAAGCCCTGGTCCAGCGCCGACAGCGCCGGGCCGACGATGCAGACGCCGGTCCACAAGCCCGCCAGTACGATGCGCTTCTTGCCGATGGCGTTGATGCGGCGGATCACGTTCTCGTCTTCCCAGGTGTTCATCGAGGTGCGGTCGGTGATTTCCGCGCCGGGGAAGGCTTCCTTGATTTCGTCGAACACCGGGCCGGAGAAGCTCTTCTCGGCCACGCTGGTGATGATGGTCGACACGTCGAAGCCGGCGGCGGCATGCGCCACCAGGGCGGCGTTGCTGCGCAGGGTGACGGCGTCGATCGAGTGGGTGGCAAAGGCCATCTGCGACTGGTGGTCGATCATGACCAGGGTGTGGTCGCGCGGGGTCAGCAGCAGGGCGCCAGGAGTGGCTTTAGCGTTAATGGTCATGTGTGTTTCCTTTCGTGGATTTACCAAAGTGGGCGTAACTTGTCGAGCGCGGCCGAGACGCCGGCGCCGTAGGCTTCATCGGCCTTGTTGCAGTTTTCGATGTGGCGCTGCTGGATGTGCAGCGGCACGCCGGCCAGCGAACGCGCGGTGTTGTCGAACAGGGCCTGGCGCTGCTGCTCGTCCATCAGGCGAAACAGGGCGCGCGGCTGGCTGTAGTAGTCGTCGTCCGCGCGGTGGTTCCAGCGCGCGGCAGCACCGTCCAGGACCAGCGGCGGCTCGGCGTAGGCAGCCTGTTCCTGCCATTCGCCTTTCGAGTTCGGCTCGTAGCCGATGGTGCCGCCCTGGTTGCCGTCGACGCGCATGGCGCCGTCGCGGTGGTAGCTGTGGAACGGGCAGCGCGGGGTGTTGACCGGGATCGCATGGTGGTTGACGCCCAGGCGGTAGCGCTGTGCGTCGCCGTAAGCGAACAGGCGCGATTGCAGCATGCGGTCGGGCGAGAAGCCGATGCCCGGCACCACATTGGCCGGCGTGAAGGCTGCCTGCTCGACGTCGGCGTGGTAGTTGTCCGGGTTGCGGTTCAACTCCAGCACGCCCACTTCATGCAGCGGGTAGTCCTTGTGCGGCCACACCTTGGTCAGGTCGAACGGGTTGAAGGTGGCCTGCGCCGCCTGCTGCTCGGTCATCAGCTGCACCTTCAGCGTCCAGCGCGGGTATTCACCGCGCTTGATTGCTTCGTACAGGTCGCGCTGCGAGGATTCGCGGTCTTTCGCGATCAGCGCCGCCGCTTCTTCGTCCGAGAGGTTGACGATGCCCTGCTGGGTGGTGAAATGGAACTTGACCCAGTGCCGTTCGCCCGCAGCGTTGATGAAGCTGAAGGTGTGGCTGCCGAAACCGTGCATGTGGCGGTACGAGGCCGGGATGCCGCGCTCGCTCATCACGATGGTCACCTGGTGCAGCGCTTCCGGCAGCAGGGTCCAGTAGTCCCAGTTGTTTTCCGCGCTGCGCAGGTTGCTGCGCGGGTCGCGCTTGACGGCATGGTTCAGGTCCGGGAACTTCAGCGGGTCGCGCATGAAGAATACCGGCGTGTTATTGCCCACCAGGTCCCAGTTGCCTTGTTCGGTGTAGAACTTGACCGCGAAGCCGCGGATATCGCGTTCCGCATCGGCCGCACCGCGCTCGCCGGCCACGGTGGAGAAGCGGGCAAACACTTCGGTCTTCTTGCCCACCGCGCCAAAGATGGCAGCCTTGGTATAGCGCGTGATGTCGTTCGTCACGGTGAAGGTGCCGTAGGCGCCGGAGCCTTTGGCGTGCATGCGCCGCTCAGGAATCACTTCGCGGTGGAAGTGGGCCAGCTTTTCCAGGTGCCACACGTCCTGCAGCAGCATGGGGCCGCGCGGGCCCGCCGTTTCCACATTCTGGTTGTCCGCGACCGGCGCACCGGCAGCGGTTGTCAGTTTGCGATCCATGGCTTAGCCCTTGATGAAGGCCAGCAGGTCGGCGTTCAGCTTGTCCTTGTGGGTATCGGTCAGGCCATGCGGCGCGCCCGGGTACACCACCAGCTTGGCATTCTTCAGCAACTTGGCTGCCGCTTTT
>JBCNOX010000574.1:0-3630 GCA_039593645.1 Pseudoduganella sp. | reverse complement strand
GTTGGCGGCACCGTCAACCGCGTGGTGGCGTCGCGCCATCCAGATTTCAAGGTGGGGGAAATCGTGCTTGGCAACGCCGGCTGGCAGGATTACGCGCTGTCCGACGGCAGCGACCTGCGCGCCCTGGGCGACATGAAGCGGCCATCGCTGGCGCTGGGCGGCCTGGGCATGCCGGCCTTCACCGCCTACGTCGGCTTGCTGGACATCGGTCAGCCCAAGCCCGGCGAGACCGTCGTGGTGGCAGCAGCGACTGGAGCAGTCGGCTCCATCGTCGGCCAGCTCGCCAAATTGAAGGGCGCGCGCGTGATCGGCATCGCCGGCGGCGCAGACAAAGTGGGGTTCGCGCGCGACGAACTCGGCTTCGACGTCGCCCTCGACCGCCACGATCCGCAGCTGGCGCGAAAACTGGCAGAAGCCGCGCCAGATGGCATCGACGTCTATTTTGAGAACGTCGGCGGGGCCGTATTCGACGCAGTGTTGCCTCTGTTGAACATTGGGGCGCGCGTGCCGGTGATCGGGGTAATCGCCCAATACAACCAGAATGGTGCGCCGCAAGGGGAGGACCGGCTGCCTAAAGTGATGTCGACCATCCTGCAAAAGCGCATCCGGATGCAAGGCATGGTCATCCTCGACCACTACGAAACCCGCTATGACGACTTCGCCCGCGACATGGCTGCATGGGTTGAGGAGGGCAAGATCAAGCTGTTCGAAGACGTCCTGGACGGCCTGGAGCAAGCCCCGCAAGGTTTGATCGGTTTGTTGCAGGGCAACAACTTTGGCAAGGTTGTAGTGTGCGTCACGAAATCCTGAAATGTTGTATATAACTCTGGCCGCAGGCTCTTTCTGCGTGGCATAATTGATTTAGTTCTTAATAATATTCCTGAACAATTCATGAATGTCACCAGATTGATAACGGCGTTGTCGATGGCCCTGGCCGTCGCTACTGCTGCCGCAAGTCCCCAGCCAGCCAATACCTGGGACAACCTCGTCGGCATGAAATACGCTAAAGCCCGCAAGGAAGTCATCGATGCCGGCTGGCGTCCGGACCACCGCAACGCCGGCGCGGAATGGGAGCGCCAGCTTCAGGGCCAGTTCCCGGAGCTGCGTTCCTGTGAAGCCGCCAGCGGCCAGTGCACCCACTTTTTCGTATCTTATGACGGGATCTGCCTGAAAGTCGTTACCGAGGGCGACACAGTTGCCGCCTTCAAGGTACGCAGCGTGGCGCAAGGCTGCCCCAAGCAGCAGTAATGCCGTTCTCCCTGCGGCCAGCCGTGGCGGCCGACATGGCCGAAATCATGCGGCTTGAACGCGCGGGCTTTGCGGAAGCGATCCAGGAAACCGAGGAAGCTTTCGCCGAGCGCCTGACGGCGGCGCCCGAGGGATGCTGGGTACTGGCCGATGAAGCAGGGCGCCTGTTCGGCTATCTTTGCGCCGAGTTCTGGCCGCTGGAGCAAAGCTTCAATCCTGCCCGTTTCGCGCGCAACCACGCCGCGGCCGATATCCACCGGCCGGATGGCGAGGAAATCTACGTTTCCTCCATGGTTGTCGACCCCGCGACGCGCGGCACCGGCTGGGGGCGCCGGCTGTTCCGCGACGCCTTGTCCGAAATGTTTGCCCGTCACCCGCGCCTGCGCAGCACCATCCTGATCGTCAATCCCGAATGGGATGCGGCGCGCCGCATCTACCGCGCCGAAGGCTTTACGGAAATCGGCGAGATCGCCGGCTACTTCGCCGCTGGCGAAGGACAGCGGCTTCCAGCCATCGTCATGCGCCGCAACTGACTGGGTTTGTGCATAATGGTCGCCATGCGAGTCGCGACCTTCAACATCAACGGAATAGGCGCCCGTCTGCCGGCGCTGCTGCAATGGCTGAATGAGACCCAGCCGGATGTCGTCTGCCTGCAAGAGTTGAAGGCGCCGCACGAAAAATTCCCCGAATCTGCAATCAACGATGCCGGCTATGGCGCGATCTGGCACGGCCAGAAAAGCTGGAACGGCGTTGCCATCCTGGCCCGCGGCAGCACGCCGGTGGAACTGGGGCGCGCCTTGCCCGGCGATCCGGAAGACGTGCAGAGCCGCTATATCGAAGCCATGGTCGGCAAGCTGATGGTCGCCTGCCTCTACCTCCCCAACGGCAATCCCGCGCCAGGCCCCAAGTTTGACTACAAGCTCAAATGGTTCGACCGCCTGATCGCGCGCGGCGCGGAGCTGGTGGAGTCGAAAAAGCCCGTCATCATGGCCGGCGACTACAACGTGATGCCGACCGAGCTTGACGTCTACAAGCCCGAGCGCTGGGTCGACGATGCGCTGTTCCGGCCCGAGACGCGGGCCGCATTCGCGCGCCTGCTTGAGCAGGGGTGGACCGATGCCCTGCGCAGCATGCACCCCGGCGAAAAGATCTACACCTTCTGGGATTACTTCCGCAACGCCTTCGGCCGCGACGCCGGCCTGCGCATCGACCACCTGCTGCTGAACCCGGTGCTGGCGCCGCGGCTGCGTGCAGCCGAAGTCGACCGCGTGGTCCGGGGCCGGGAAAAGCCCAGCGACCACGCGCCGACCTGGGTCGAGTTAGAGGGCTCCTTCTAATCTTTTCGCAACTGTTGTTTCCACGCGGTATATTGGCCTTACTCCGGAGTTGTTCGTTTTGATAACACTAACCTGAGGAGGCACCATGCGTTATTCGCGCAAAGCAGTACTGTCCGCACCATCCGCCGAGGCGGAGCCGCTGAACCAGTTGAACATGACGCCGCTGATTGACGTCATGCTGGTCCTGATCATCATGCTGATCGTCACCATTCCCAAGGCCAATCACTCGATCGGCATGGACATGCCGCGTGATGGTGGAGCCATCGAAAAAATCGCCCAGACGCTGGAAGTCGATTTCGACGGCACGCTGTGGTGGAACGGCGCCCAGCTCGCAAGCCGTACCGCGCTCGAAGAAAAGCTGGCAGCGTTGAAAAGCGACGACAGCATCCAGTTGCGCTCGAACGGCCTCGCGCCATACAAGGTAGTGGCTGGTGTGCTGGCCACGGCGCAAAAGATCGGCGTGCGCAATATCGCCATCGTAGGCAACGAGCGCTTCCAATAGCCCAATTCGGGGTCAGGTCTGTCATTTGGACAGCTAGCGCGATCATTTGATGCAGATCAATACGCAAAATAGCGCGAATTTTCGTATTGAGATTTATCAAAGAAGCGGTTCGGATGTCCAAATGACAGACCTGACCCCGAATAAAAAAAGGGCGCCGCAAGGCGCCCTTCGTGCTTGGAGAAAGCAGTAACTTAGTTGCCGCAGCCCAGGGACTGGATGCGGTTGTAGGCAGCCTTGGCTTGCACCAGGCCGTAACCGGTCTTGTTATCCTTGCCGGCCACGTCCAGATCCAGTGCGGACTTGGTCAGGGAGGCGCGGATCTGCGAGCCGGTGCAGGTCGGGAAGTAGGACCATACCAGGGCAGCAACCGCAGATACGTGCGGGGTAGCCATCGAGGTGCCGTCGTAGAAGGCGTAGTTGGTTGCCTTCACTTCCACGGTTGCGGACTGGCCGAGCTGGTTCTTCATTGCGGCGCCATCAACGTCGGTCGCGGTGACCGATGGGATGCTGGTCACGGTGGTGCCCAGGGTGCCGCCGAAGCTG
>JBCNOX010000573.1:0-3637 GCA_039593645.1 Pseudoduganella sp. | reverse complement strand
CCGACCTGGCGTACCACGCGCTCCTGCAGCACGCGCAGCAGTTTTACTTGCAGCAGCAGCGGCATGTCGCCGATCTCGTCGAGGAACAGCGTGCCGCCGTCGGCCGCCTGCAGCAGGCCTTCGCGGCTGGAGACTGCACCGGTGAAGGCGCCTTTCACGTGGCCGAACAGTTCCGACTCCAGCAATTGCTCGGGAATCGCGCCGCAGTTGACTGCGATGAAGGGCGCAGCGGCGCGGCGGCTGGCGCGATGAATGGCGCGCGCCAGCAATTCCTTGCCGGTGCCGCTTTCGCCGCGTATCAGCACGCTGGCATCGGAAGCGGCGACCAGTTGCGCCTCATGCAGCACTTCTTCCATGGCGCGGCTGCGGCTGATGATGTCGGCGCGCCATGCGCCGCTGCCGGCATCCGGCGCCGCCTCCGGTGCCGCTACGCTCAGCGCCTGGCCGATGCGATCAAGCAGGACCTTGGCGTCGAAGGGCTTGGTCAGGTAGGCATAGGCTCCGAGCGAGGTGGCTTCCACCGCATCGGGAATGGTGCCATGGGCGGTCAGCAGGATGACCGGCAGCGCGGGATGCTGGTTGCGGATCTGCTGGAACAGGGACATGCCATCGCGCTCGGGCAGGCGGATGTCGCTGATCACCAGCGAAGGCAGTGCGATCGACAGGTTGGCCAGCGCGGCTTCGGCGCTGGCGACGGCGGTAACCTGGTAACCATTGGCGCTCAGGCGCATGGAGAGCAGGCGCAGCAGGTCGGCGTCGTCGTCGACCAGCAGCAGGCGTGGTGGGATGGGTGCGTTCATTTACTGGCTCTCGATGGCAGGCCGCGCTCGATTTCTTTCAGCGCTTCCAGGGTTTCGGTCAATTGCTCGTTCTTGCGCTGGTTGTCTTTCAGCTGGGCGCGCAGACGGTCGCCCTCGTCGACCAGGCGGCGCGTGTCGGCGCATTGTGCGGAAAGGAGTTGTGCCAGTTGCCGCAAGCCTTGCGCTTCCGGTTCGGGCGCGGTGGCGACGACGTCGAACTGCGCCTGCGCCTTGGCCAGGTCGCCGTTGCCGCGCGTGAGCGACAGCACCATGGCAGATTGCAGCAGCGCCTTGGGGGTTTTCTGCTGCAGCGACAGGCTGCTCAATTCTTTCAGCAATTCGCCTTGCGTCATGCGGCGCAGCGACTGGTGGTAGGCCAGCAGCGGCGCCACCTCGTCCTGCGGCGCGACCAGCAGGGTCAGCGGGGCGGGAGCGGGTGCGGGAGGCGGCGGCAGCGGCGGCAGCGTCGGCGCCGTGGGCTGTCGCTGCGCGCAGGCGGCAAGCAGCAGCGGCAGCAGCAAGATCGGCAGCGAAGGCAGGGCTTTAATATTCATAAGGCAGTTCGATCCGGAAGTGGGCGCCGGTACTGGCCGGCAGCAATTGCAGTGATCCGCCGTGGGCGCTGATGTATTCGAGCACGATGGAGAGGCCGACGCCGTTGCCGCGCCGTGCACCAGGCGGCTGGCGCGTCCCCTGGTAGAAAGGTTCGAAAATGTGGGCTGCATCTTCCGGCGCGACGCCCGGGCCCTGGTCAATGCAATCGATGGCCAGCGTGCCGGCCTGTTCGCCGATGACGAAACGCACGGTGCCGCCTTCGGGGCTGTAGCGCACGGCGTTGGTCAGCAGGTTGCTGGTGGCGATGGCGAGCTTGCCCGGATCGACCGAGATCGTCGGCGCGCTGCCGTCCACTTTCACGTCGATGCGGCGCGCCTGCCATTGCAGGCGCTGGGCGTCGACGGTATCGCGCAGCAGGGCGGCGATATCGATAGGCTGGCGCTGCAGGTGCTGGGCGGCGAAGGTGGCGGTGTTATAGCGCAGCAGGTCTTCGATCTGGTTCTGCAGCGAGGCCGTATTCTGGCGCAGGATGCCGGCCACTTCGCGCTGGTTGGGCGTGAGCGTGCCGGCCACTTCGTCTTCCAGCAGGGCGACACCCTCCACCAGTGCCGCCAGCGGGGTTTTCAGTTCGTGCGAGATATGGCGCAGGAAACGGGATTTGTCGGCCTCCAGGCTGGCCAGGCGCTGGCGCAGCCAGTTCAGTTGCTGGCCCAGGCGCCGCAAGTCGTCGGGGCCCTCGACTTCGATCGGCTGGTCATAGCGGTTGCCGCCAAGGCGGTCGATGGCGCCTTCGATTTGCGCCAGTGGGCGCGACAGCCACATGCCGCAGCCCAGTGCCAGCGCCGCGGCCAGGCTGATGGAGGCCAGCAGTTGTCCGGCCAGGACGCTGCGCCGATGTTCGAGGCCAAGCAAGATGCGCTGGTTGCGCTGGTCAACTTCCCGTTTGACTTCGTCCGCCAGTTCTTCGTTGATCGGCGACAGGCCGGCCAGCGCCACGTTCAGCATATGCTGGCGCTGCGCGCGTTTGGTGTTCGGCGCTTGCAGAGCGCGCCAGGCCTGCTCGCCCTGGTCGCGCCAGGCGGCGAAACTGGTTTTGGGCACGGATGGCAGGCCGGCCGCCAGCGCCGCCAGCGCATCTTCGCCATCGCGCCATGCGGCGGCGTAGCGGTCGCGGAAGGCGGGATCGTCCAGCACCAGGAACTGGCGCGCGCTGCGTTCCATCGCCACGCTGCGTTCGGCCAGGCGTTGCACGTTCGCGGTCAGTACCACGGCATGCTGGCCGACTTCGCGGCTTTCGGCGGCCAGCCGGTCCAGCGTGAACAGGGCCTGGATCGAGGTAGCGCTAAGCAGCAGGGCAATCAGCAGGAAGACGCCCAGTAGTAATTGGCGAAAAGAAAGCTTGATGAACATAGAGCATGCGCCGGAACCACATGGTTAACCGGCGCATGATAGGGGAATTTGTTTTACTGCCGCGCTCTATTGCTCACCCGATTCGCTTACTCGTCCAGGCGCCACGCGTATTGCATGCGCGCCCAGGATTCCTGCGCCACGCCGTCGATGGTGCCGGGCTTGAAGGCGCACATCGCAAGGCCTTGCAGGGCGGCGCGGTCCAGGTCGCGGTGGCCGCTGGTGCGTTCGATCTTGGCGCTGGCCACGCGGCCGTCTTTGCCGACCAGGAAGGCCAGGGTCACCGTGCCTTCGTCGCCGTTGCGCAGCGCACCGGCCGGATAGGATGGCTTGGCGCAGCTGGCGGCGTCGATCACTGCGGCGACGTTGACCGGCTCGTGGCGTACCGGCTCAATGCTGCCGCCGCCGCTGCCTCCCCCGCCGCCGCTTGGCTCGGAGTGGCCGTGCGCAGTATCCGGCTGGGAAGTCGTGATCACGGGCTCGACTTCGTTCCTGATGCCGTCCGGCTGTGGTGGCGTGATGACCGGCGGCGGCGCGACCGGCACTTTGAATTCCTCAGTGGGCTGCGGTTTTTTCAACTCTGGCGGCAGCGGTTTGACCTCGACCGGTTCCCGCTCCGCAGCACGCGTAATCAAGATTGTGGAATTTTTCAGGGCGATGCCGGCGGCAACAAGGTGCAGGACAGCGACGAAGGCCAGGCCAGAGTAGTTTTTGCGGGAGGTGTCGAAGTTCATGGAAATGCTCCTTTCTTCTTGTTGGTAGGCTGAATTGCCAGTCCATGGCAAGATATTCTTCCATATCATGGAAATAGGCAAGCAATTTTTATTGCTATGCCTTGGCGTGGTATCCTTCCATCATCTGGAAACGAGGAATGC
>JBCNOX010000572.1:0-3651 GCA_039593645.1 Pseudoduganella sp. | reverse complement strand
AGCTACTCCTTCTGATCGAAGGTGCAGCAAACGAAAGGGACGCTTCGGCGTCCCTTTTTTTATGTTGGCTGTACGCCATAGGACCTGGTCGATTCCCGGCAGCCTTCCCGGCGACTCCGGCACAATCGCCTTTTTTCATTTTTCCTTGATGAATTGACATGCTCTGATATGCAAGCCGCACCCGCGGCGAGTAAAAAACAGAGAGTCAAAGAGGAAACGATGATGAAAGAAACCATCCTGTCGCGCTCAGTGCGACTGATGTTCATGGCCGGCCTGGGCGTTGCAGCCATGCCGGCCTTGGCTGAGGAGAACATCCAGCGGGTTGAAATCACCGGCTCGGCAGTCAAACGCGTCGCGGTTGAAGGCGCGCTGCCGGTGCAAACCCTGTCCAAGGCGCAGATCGAACAGACCGGCGCTACCACCGTGGCCGACCTGGTTGCCACGCTGCCCTCGATGCAGGGCTTTGTCACGTCGGCCGCGTCGATCAACGGCGGCGGCGGCGGCGTGCAGACCGCCTCGGTGCATGCCATCGGCACCGGGTACACGCTGGTACTGCTCAACGGCCGCCGCTTGGCGCCGTACAGCTCCGGCTCCGCAGTCAACCTGGCCTCGATCCCGCTGTCGGCGGTGGAGCGGGTCGAGATCCTGACCGACGGCGCTTCGGCGCTGTACGGTTCGGACGCGATTGCCGGCGTGGTCAACTTCATCCTGAAGAAGAACCAGACCGATGCCAATATCGAGCTGACCTACAACCGTCCCACCAAGGGCAGCCAAGGCTCCACCTCGAATGTCGCCATTTCCAAAGGCTTTGGCGAACTGGAAACCGACGGCTTCAACGTGCTGCTGGCCTTCAGCCACGATACGCAGAAAGAGCTGAACGCCAGCGATCGCCGCTTCTCGGCGCCTGGCGGGGTGCATGAATTCAGCGAAGGCGGCAAGCGTTACTCGCTGTACCAGGTATCGGCCAACTCGATCCCGGGCAACGTCAATGCGCGCACCAGCAACGGCAATGTGCTGTTCAACCCCAGCCTGATCAACACCGGCGCTTGCGGCGCGCCGAATACCTTCAGGGTCGGCGACCGCTGCATGTACAACTATGGTTCCGTGGTCGAACTGTTGCCGGAACTGAAGCGCGACGGCCTGTTCGCTTCCACCAACATCAAGCTCAATGCCGACTGGACTTTCTTTGCCGAAGGCCTGTATTCGAAGTTCACCAGTACCGCGCGCTATGCGCCGCCGGCCCAGCCGTTGTCGCTGGACATCAATTCCGCGCTGTATAAAGCCCACGTGGTACCGGCGCTGGTCAAGCTCGGCGTGGATCCGGCAACCGTGAATTCCGCCACGATGAGCCTGCGCCTGGTCGATGCCGGCGGCCGTACCGACGACTGGAAGACCGAAGCGCGGCATCTTGCGTTCGGTGTCGAAGGCCGTCTGGGCGGCTGGGACCTGAATGCTTCTTACACCCATTCCGAAACGACGGCGGAAGACCACGCGGTCTCCGGCTACACCAGCAGCGACAAGCTGGATGCCCTGATGGCCTCCGGCGCTTACAACCCGTTCATCGTTCCTACCGCTGAAACGCGCGCGGCACTGGCTTCGGCGGTGCTGCACCAGCAGCTGGATGAAACCACGTCGAAGATCGATGTGCTGAACCTGCGCGGTTCCCGTCCGGTGTTCGAAGCGCCAGGCGGCTCGGCCATGCTGGCCGTCGGCGGCGACTTCCTGCGCCAGAAATATGTCTACGAGCCGAGCGCGATCACGATGGGCGCCAACAGCCTGCAGCCGAACTTCACGGACAGCCCGATCGGCGGCATCTCGGGTTCGCTGCCGACTGATGCTTCGCGCAAGAATTGGGGCGCGTTCGCCGAGCTGGTGGTGCCGGTGGTGAAAGGGCTGGAGCTGACCGGCGACGTGCGTTACGACAGCTACGATGCGGTGAAGGACAGGATGAACTTCGACAGCGCCGGCAAGCTGGTCGCGCCGGGCACCAAAGGCAATGAGGCCAGCAAGACCACCTACAAGCTGGCTGCGGCCTGGCGTCCGGCCGACAACGTGCTGGTACGCGGCTCTTACGGCACAGGCTTCAAGGCGCCGGTGATGACCGACATCACCAATCCGCTGCAGGGCGGCGGTTCCTCGAACGCGCATCCATGCCCGATCACTTCAGGTCCGTTGCTGCCGCTGTGTAACGGCACCTCGGAATACAACCTGCTCAGCGGCGGCAATCCTTATTCCGGCGCGACGGGCCTGAAACCGGAGACCTCGAAACAAGCTTCGGTCGGCCTGCGCGTGGAGCCTACCCGTGCACTGTCGATCGGCTTCGACTTCTGGGACGTGAAGATCGACGACCAGATTTCCAAGCTGCCGGAGAACGAGGTGTTCAACAATCCGGCCAAGTACATGGGCCTGTTCGTCTCCTACTACGACCCGATCCAGAAGCAGAACACGTTGGCCGCTTCGCTGACGCCGTTCAACCTGGCCAAGTCGCACTACCAGGGGATCGATTGGGACCATACGTACAAGCTGGGCAAGCTGTCGTTCAACTGGACCGGTACTTATATGAAGAAGGCCGACTTCCAGACGCTGGCGACCGATCCGGTCGAAAACAGTGTCGGCCGCTTTGATTCCTATAACTCGGTGACCTTCCGCTGGATCAGCAAGGTAGTGGCGACCTGGAAGCAGTCGGACGTGCTGACGCATTCCCTGACCGGGGTCTACAAGTCCGGCTACCACGACATGCCGATCGGCGCGGGCAGCCAGGCGGTGCGCGATGAGGCGGGCAACTTCGTGTCCCTCAACCGCAAGGTGGACGATTACCTGGTGTGGGACTGGCAGACGCGCTACCGTTTCAATCAGAACCTGACCCTGACCGGTGGTATCAAGAACCTGTTTGACCGCGAGCCGCCGTTCTCGCAGCGCATTGCGGGCGGGGGAAACCAGATGGGGTTTGATGCGCGGTATACCGATCCGCTGGGGCGCCAGCTTTATCTGGTGGGCAGCTACAAGTTCTAAACCGGTAAGGCGGGGTCAGACCCGCAGGGTCTGACCCCTAACGGTCTTTAGATCAGGGGTTGGGTTTAAAGCTTTTGACGTTTTCAATAAGTCAAAAGCCCAGAACCAACCCCGCGGCAGATGCGCTGACGGGGTCTGACCCAGTGGGTCAGACCCCGGTTTACCGGTTTCAGATGCCGCCCCAGGCAGCGGAAAGAATCGACACCGCCGCCAGCGCTGCAGTTTCAGTGCGCAATACGCGCGGCCCGATCGACAAGGGCAGGGCGCCATGCCGCAAAGCCTCAGCCTCCTCCTCATCGGAAAAGCCGCCTTCCGGCCCGACCATGATGCTGAGCGCCTGCGCCGGCTGGTGCCTTGCCCAATCCGCCAGCGACTCGCTGGCGCGCGGCGTCAGGATCACCCGCTTATGCAAATCCTGCTGCGCAATCCAATCGCGAAACTCCAGCGGCGCCGCCACCGACGCCAGGCGGTTGCGCCCGCACTGTTCCGAGGCCGACACTACAATCCCATTCCAATGCTCCAGCTTCTTTTCCGCCCGCTCCGCCGACAGCCGCACCACGCAGCGCCGCGCCGCCAGCGGCTGGATGCCGGCCACCCCCAGCTCCACCGCCTTTTCGATAATCCAGTCCATCTTCGACC
>JBCNOX010000571.1:0-3654 GCA_039593645.1 Pseudoduganella sp. | reverse complement strand
GTGGGGCAGGTGTTTGAGAACATGACCACTATCACCGCCAGCTCAAACAAGATCTCCGACATCATCGGCGTGATCGACGGCATCGCGTTCCAGACCAATATCCTGGCGCTGAATGCCGCCGTTGAAGCAGCGCGCGCCGGTGAGCAGGGGCGCGGGTTTGCCGTCGTGGCCAGCGAGGTGCGCAACCTGGCGCAGCGCAGCGCGGCAGCGGCAAAAGAAATCAAGGAGCTGATCACCGAATCCGTCCAGCAGGTGGCCGATGGCGGCAAGCTGGCCGATTCTGCTGGCGCCGCGATGCAGGACATCGTCAAATCTGTGCAGAACGTGGCTGGCCTGATGCAGGAAATCGCCAGTGCGAGCCAGGAACAAAGCCTGGGCATTGACCAGGTCAACCAGGCTGTCACCCAGATGGACAACACCACGCAGCAGAATGCCGCGCTGGTGGAGGAAGCTGCCGCCGCAGCGCAATCGCTCAGCGAACAGGCCGCACGACTGGAAGAAGTGGTCGGCTTGTTCAAACTCGACGCCACCCCGAAATTACGCTAACAGGAGGATGCATGACCCGATTCGCACCGCTGGCGCGCGCCGCCGCCGTTGTCTCCCTGGCGCTCGGCGCCGCCCAGCCGGTCCTGGCGCTGGACTGGATGGACAACTCCATCGGCTACCGCTTCGGCACCAGGTTTGCCGAACCGTACAATCCGGAAGACATCCGCAAAAGCGTGATCAACCTGACCCACGCCAGCGGTTACCAGTACGGCAGCAATTACATGAACCTGGACATCCTGAAGTCCGACCGCAAGGATGACCGCGCGACTGAAACCTATCTGCTGTACCGCCACACGCTGGATATCGGCAAGCTGTCCGGCAGGGAGTTCAAAGGCGCCGGCATGCGTGGGCTGGGCTTCACTGCGGGCTTCGACTGGAACCACAAGAACGACAAGGGCTACGCTTCGCGCAAGCAGATGCTGGTGGCCGGGCCGACGCTGATGGTCGACGTGCCGGGCTTCCTGAATATCAGCCTGCTGGCGCTATGGGAAAGCAATGAGCCGATCGGTGTGTCCAAGCGCTTCCACTACGACACGCATGCCATGCTGAATGCTGCGTGGGGTATCCCGCTGGGCAGCGGCTGGTCGTTCGAAGGGTATTTGAACTACATCGGCGAGAAGGGCCGCAATGAATTCGGCGGACCGACTTCGCCGGAGACCAACATCGATATGCAGGTGATGTATGACTTCAGCGCTGCGGCGGGACTGAAACCGGGCAAGCTGAAGGCCGGTTTCGAGTATCAGTACTGGCGCAACAAGTTCGGTAATCCGTCCACCGTGCCGGGCAGCCTGGCGCAGACCCCAATGGTCCGCGCCGAATATCACTTCTGACCGCGGGCTGATGCCTGGTGCTGGCCCGATGGGAGGAAACCATCGGGCCGGCCATTGTTACTGCTGCGGTTGCTCTTGCTGCTGCTGTTGCTGCTGATTGCGCTTGGCGATTTCGTTGCCGACATAACCGCCCCCGATAGCACCCACAACCGTAGCCACCTTGCGGCCATTGCCGCCACCTACTTGATTGCCGATCAGGCCGCCAACCACAGCGCCGATGCCGATGCCCAGTGCACTATTTTGCGGAGCAGGCGCCGGTGCAGGTGCGGGCGCCGGAGCGGGCGCTGGGGCTGGAGGCGACACTGACGCTTGCGAATATTCTGGAGCCCGCGAAGCCGGCGCGTAGCTGCGATGTGCGACGGTCTTGTGCTCCACTTCACGGCGAGCCTCCGGGGCACGTACAGGCGCCTCGACGGTCGCAGGCGTTGCAGCCGCATCAACTGGAGTCGCCGGAGCCACCGCAGTCACCGGCGCAGCGACTGCGCTGGGCGCCGTAGTTGCATTGGAGCTCGGCAGAAGGCCGGCAATCGATGCGGCGCCAACCAGACTTACAAGAGCGACCGAAGCGGCGGCAATAACCACCATTGGATGAATTTGGGTGCGTGGGCTGTTTTCCATTTTGTTTTCTCCTGAAATCGCCATCATTGGCGTCTGCTCGAAAAACGGCTCAGGAAGAGAATACGGTGACGCTAAAATTGTTTCGGCGGTAAGTAAATGTTACTGAGAAACAGTTCCCCTAGGGGCGGAGTGGCTGCAGCCGATGGTTGGGCCACCGGCTGAATTCCGCTATCGCTTGATGATGTGGCTGACCGGAAGCAAGGCAGCCCCTGTGTTTGCGGCGATCCATGTTCGCTGGAGGCTGGATGTTCTCCGGCATGGCAGTCGCGCAAGCTCAAAGAGCTCGGTTGGCTCTTCTTCGGTAGCGCTTTGCTCCTGATGGCAATCTCCTGGCTGATCTCCTTCGTGACAATTTTCGCTGGCCCGACATGGGTCCTGTTCGAACCGTTCTATGAGCTGATGCTCACAGGAATGTTTACCTTCGTTAACGCGAACGTGCATCTTCTCACCCTGAAGCTACGCTCACTTTCGCCTCAATGAATGGCTCTTACGGTCAGCAGCCAGCCCATGCCAGGCGGCGGTCTTGAAAATTCTGGACGCGGACCAGAAATAATTCGCCTTGTTATGTGTTCTTAAGGAGGGACTATGGAACATAAAGAGGCTTTGTTGGACAGCCTGGCGGAACTGCGGACCGCGCATGACAAGGCCAGTCGGGCGATGGCGGAAATTACCGCTACCGGAGCGCGCGCGCTCAAGGGTTGCGGCAACCTGCCGTCACCGAGCCAGTTGCGAAGTTACGCGCAAGCGCTGGCTCAAGCGCAGCGGCAGCTTGATCGCTGCCAGGAGCTGATGCAGGGCATACCCGCCATTGGGGCTGGCCTGGAGGCGGCAACCGGACATTCCTACGTCCATTGACATGCCGCCAGGAGGACTTTGCCATGCATATTTTCGATGCTGTGTCTGCGCAAATCTCCGCCATGGGGTTGCCGCTGTTTGCCGTCAGCGCCACGCGCGCCAACTGGCCCGATACGCCCTTGCTGTTATTTCTCCACTGGCATGGCTTCCGCCGCGCTACGCCTTTGCAATTGGAAGGGGTGGATCTGCCGGCGCGTGCAGTGGCAAGCTCCGCCCTGCAGTTCGATGGGCCCTGGAACAGTGGCGTGGCAGCCGAGGAAGCCTTGCTGGATGTGGCTTGGCGACTGGGCGCCTGGCAATTGGAGCGCTTGCAGCAACGCGCCTGCAACACGGCGGGAGCGCCTGCCAGCGAGGCTTTTGCGTGCCGCCTGGCGTTCGGCGACAACGCTGCGGGCTATCCGGATGAGCCGGTGATAAGCGGTGACCAGGAGGCGCGTCTGGAGCAGATGGACCTTGCGGCACGCAAGGGCTACCTGCAGTGGCTGTTTCAGCCCATCAAGGGTGGCCTGTGGGAGGGCATCGGTCCAGTGGATGACAGTCTGGCGCCGGACGGCGGGCGGCCTTCGGATTGCCCGATACGGCCGGTGCCGCCCACGGCGGACAAGCGCGTGGTGTACCAACTGGGCCGGCACGATCGCCTCATCCTGCCATGAAACATTTTGTTACAAACTGGGGTGCGCTGGCCATCTTGAAAATGAAAAAGCGAAAACATATTTCCGACGACGCTGAAGCCGGGCTCCAGCTTTGTCTGGACCGATTCACTTTTAAATGATCTGACACCATTTGGAGATTGATGAAATGAAAA
>JBCNOX010000570.1:0-3656 GCA_039593645.1 Pseudoduganella sp. | reverse complement strand
CGCTGCACTGGATGATGGCACGGCTGTTCGCCTTGCGCGCAGCATCGGTCAGCAAACGCAGTGCCGACGCCTGCCCCTCAATGTCCTTGGGCATCCAGCTGCCGAACGTCATATAGACCGGCGCCTCCCCGGCCGCCAGGAAGTCGCCTAAAGCCGGCGGCAATACGCCTTCCAGCTCGCAGTTCGGCCGGTCCAGGAAGCCGCACACCTGGATCGTTTCCGGCCAGTCCGGCTGGCGCGGGCAGAGCTGGGGGCTGACCGCCACCAACGCAAGGTAGCGCGACACCCAGACGTCCGAAACGATGTCGCGCTTTGGCGCCATGCCCAGTTGCTTGCGCAGCCGGTCCGGATAGTGCCGCACCGTACGATTCAGGAGAGCGCGGGTCAGCCACCACAACAGGCGATTGCCGCGCCGGCCTACCATCGACAGCCCGAGCGGGTTGACGTAATCGCTCGGTACGCCAGCATGGGACAGCAGGACGCTGACGTAAGGCAGGCCTGCATGTTCCGCAGCGACCTGCAAGGGGTGCATGAAGTAATGCCCGACCAGCAGGTCCGACTCGGCGCACAGGCGCTGGGCCGCTTCAAACATCGCGTCTTCGGCTGGAGCGAACGCAATGCGCAGGATCGCCGCCATCTGCTTCATGGGATCGCGGATGCTGTATGCGGCCTGGCCAAAGGCCTGCGCCTGCTCGGCACTGAAGGTGTGCGGTGTCAGGACAGTGATCTTCGCGCCCGCTGCGGAGCGCACATTGTCGTAGGTTCCCGCTTCCAGGCTGGTGATCACCAGGTGGACTTGATGGCCGGCAGATTGCAGGCCATCGGCAAGGGCAAGGAAAGGACGGATGTCGCCGTGGCTGCCCCAAGTCAGCATTCCGATCTTCATACGGCAGGCACGTCATCGATGTCGTGGTACACCAGCAGGCCGCGCTCGCGCGCCGCCGCCACCATGGCATCGGCGCCGGCCGAAGCTCCTCCCACGCGCAGCACGGCATCGCAATGACCGAGCAGGCGCTCGCAATGCGGGTGGAAGATCTCGTCATAGACCGCGTCGCCCACCGACTTCGAGCCGGCTGCGTGCAGCACGGGCAGTGCCAGCCACTCGCCCAATACCGGCGTGTGGCCCTTGCGGTACAGCGGCAGGACAAAGGCCTCCATGGCGGCGACGTTGGCAGCCATGCGCGCCGGGTCGTCACCGGTGCCGGAACGGTAAGGGCCGGCGACCAGGATCATCATGCTGCGCGGCGGCAGCAAGTGCAGGTGCAGGTACTGCAGCAGCATGACGGTCTTGGCATCCATGATTTCGCCGCTGGCCGTCATCGCCAGCGCCTTGTCGGCATCCAGTTCGATGACTTCGATGTCTTCGCCTTCCTGTTCCAGGCCGCCGCCACTTCCGATTTTCGATCCGGCGTGGTACTCGCCGACGAAGAAGTGCAGCCGCTCGGTAACGGAGCCCGGGCTCATGAAGACGTCGAACACCGGGTGCAGCTTGTCCACCTTGTAGCCGGTCTCCTCTTCCAGCTCGGCGTGCATGCGCTGTTCCGGATGGGCTTCGTCCAGCAGGCCGGCCGGGGCCTCGATCAGGTAGCCATCATGCTGGTTGACGTAGGCGGGAAAGCGGAACTGGCGCGTCAGCAGCACCGTGCGGCGCGCGCGGTTGTACAACAGGGCCACGGCGCCATTGCCGCGGTCATAGGTTTCCCGGCTCATGGTCTGCCAGCGGCCATCGCGCCGTTTCAGGTCGAAGGTGGTCGTCTTCAGCACGTACCAGTTGTCTGACAGCAGTTTGACCGACTTGATGCGGACATATTCTTGCATGGATTTCCTAGTGAGTATCGCCTGGTGATACCAAGCCAGCACAGCGATGATATCTTGGAAATAAAACTTTTGCTTTCCTCACCTTTTGGCCAGACTGCGCGCCATCACACCTCTATCGCTAAAGGAGCACATCATGTGGGGAATAAACCTTGTGCAGTGCAGCTGCCGCACTCTCGCCATCCTGGCGATCTGGATGCTCGCGCTGCGCGCATCGGCCGCGCCGGAACTGCCGTCGATTTCCAGGCCGGACCTGGCGCAGCAGCTGCAAGTCGGAGACCTGGTTTTCATACGGGTCAGCGCGCTACCGTTCCGCAAAGTCGCCGAGACCACGAACAGCTGGACCAACCATGTCGGCATTGTCGTGGCGACCGATGGTACTGAACCTGTCATCGCAGAGAGCACGTTTCCGGTCTCCAAACGCGGCAGCCTTGAGCGCTTCCTGGCGCGGTCGGAAGGCGGCCGCGTTGGAGTGAGCCGCCTCAAAACGCCCCTGACGGCCGGCCAGCAGCGCGTCCTGGTACAGGCGGCACAGGCACGCATAGGGGTGTTTTACGACACCGGCTTCGACCTGCAGTCGCGGCGCCAGTTCTGTTCCCGCTTCGTGCACGAGGTGCTGCGCGAAGCGAGCGGCATTGAAGTGGGCCAGGTCGAAACCTTTGCCACCCTGCTCGAGCGCAACCCGGAAGCCGACCAGGCATTCTGGAAATACTGGTACTTCGGGCAGATTCCGTGGGAACGCCAGACCGTTACGCCGGCCAGCGTCATGAACAGCACGCAGTTGCATGCTGTCTTCGATGGCGTCGTCGCGGCTTCATCGGCGAAGCAGCGCCGCCAGGATGGCGCGCACAACCTGTCATCGCTTTGAGCGCTTATTTCGTAAGAAGAAACGCGAAACGCTCGGCGAGTAAGCCCCACTGCTTTTCGCTGCCATCAGCCAAGGTTGCATTGGCATGGCACCGGTCAAGCAATTCCCGACACCGTTGTTTGGACAAAGTGATGTTTCCCGTTTCCATGTAAGCATCCATTCCACACCTGGCTCCGGCCAGGTAGAGGTCAAGATATTCAACGCCGCCACGTTCCAGCAGTTCCTGTGCAAGGCTCGACACGACCCGGTTGACTCCCCATGCCTCTTTTGCGAAGAGGGTTTCTGCTTTAAACAGCGCTGCGACAAGAGGCAACGGGCAGGCCGCTTTGTCCTCTTCAAAAAAGTCGCAAACCTCTTTGCGGAACTGCATATTGGAACCGATAAACTCATCCGCGTGTTTGCCGTTCCAGGCAAAGGCGATCTGTAGCTCAGCTTCCAGGCAATAGTTGCGAACAAAATCCCTTACAGCCAACATATGTCTCTCGACTTCTTGTTTATCCAATGACGGGGCGCCTTCTGTCAGATACTGTCTCGATTTTCAAGTTCGTACTTGGATCAATAGTCAAGTTGGCACCACAATAGATTCCACCCCTTAGAGGAACTTCCGCTTCTAAGAAGCGGAAGTTCAACGCGGCGGATCACCGGCGTGAATAAGCGCTTCCAAGTCGTTGGATGGGTAAGCACATGCCTTTTCGCGGTCTAGTGCGATCAAGGCGGAGGAAGCCTAACTTTCGACATGCTCCAAGAGTTGCTCGTAATTCTGAAGAACGACAGCAATTGCATCTTCAGCCTTGTACCCATCCTCGCTCACGGCATCGTGATATATGCGATAAAGGCGACCGCCTGGTGACCTGCTCCCCTGAATTAGTACGGTGCTAAGCTAGAGTCTGCCACATGGGAGGCAGCCATGAAAAAGCGATTTACCGAAGAGCAGATTATTGGCGTGTTGAAGGAGGCCGAAGCTGGTGCCAAG
>JBCNOX010000057.1:0-15890 GCA_039593645.1 Pseudoduganella sp. | reverse complement strand
TGCCGGGGCTGAACCAGCCGGCCAACGTGAGGGCTTCGGAGATGCTGCGGCTGAATACTTCGATTGCGCCGGTTGCGAAGGGGGCGCAGAAGCGGCTGGGCGTGATCGATGGCGACAATGCAGGCTTTCCCAATGGGCGCCGGCCGGGCGATGACGTGGTGGATATCGCCCTGCGCGTGGTCATGGGCAAGCTATGCACGCTGAACATCGGTTGCGCTCCCGGGGATGCGCCGGCTGGCGCGATTCGCTTCACCGATGGCGCTTACCTCGATGACAGCTATTTCAGCGCTGCCTTCCCTTACCTGAAGACGCCGATTGCCGGCTCGCCGCAGCAATAGGAGGACACGGTCATGAAACGCTTATGTCTTGCTTTTGCAGCCGCGCTGCTGGCCGGCTGCGGCGGTGGCGGCAGCGATGCCTCTTCGGCGATGTCGATGCGTGACCAGGCGCAGGTGCCGCCGCCCGGCGATACTTTCACCTCGGCGCTCATTGCACTGGTTCGCAGCGCGCCGGATTCTGCGGAGCCAGCCGATGTCGAGGGCACCACGCTGGTACTGACGGACGGCGCGGAGCCGGTTGCCGTGGAATGAGGGCGGCCATGAAGCCCAGTGCCAGCAGAATCTCCGCCGCCACCTTGTCCCTGGCCCGCATGGCCATCGCGGCTTTGACGCTGCCGCTGACCGCCGTGGCGGCGCCTTACGTGCCGCAATCCGGCGCCGAGGTGGTGGAGACGCTCCCACGCCGGAGCGAAGCGGCCAGTGCGGCCGGTCTACGCCAGCGGGCGCAATTGGCGGTGGCGTCCCGGGACCCGGCGCTGGCCGCCGCGGCCGCGCAGCGCTACATAGAGCTTGGCCGCGCGAGCAGCGATCCACGCTACTTCGGCTACGCGCAGGCAGCGCTGGCGCCCTGGTGGCATGCCGCTGAGCCGCCAGTGCCGGTATTGTTGTTGCGCGCGACGCTGCTGCAATCGAACCATCGCTTTGCGGAAGCGACCCGCGACCTCGGCGCGGTAACGCATGCGGACCCAGGCAACGCCCAGGCGTGGCTGACTTTGGCGACTGTGCAGGTGGTGCGCGGCGAATACCAGGCGGCTGTTCGCAGCTGCGGGCGGCTTTCGGCGCTGGCCGGTCAGTTGGCAAGCATGACCTGCCTGGCCAACGCCCGCGCCGCCAGCGGCCAGCTCGCGGCCAGCGAACGCCTGCTGGCGCTGTCGCTTGAGCGTTCGACTATTGCCAGCGACAGTGGCAAGGATGTTCAAGACGCATCGCAGCCCGCCCTGCGGCTTTGGGCTTTGACCCTGCTGGGGGAGCTTGCGGCACGCCGCGGGGACGCGGGCCGCGCCGAAGAGCGCTTCCGCAATGCGCTTGCCATGGCACCTGGCGACAGCTACCTGCTTGGCGTCTACGCGGACCTGCTGCTGGACCAGGGGCGCAACGCGGAGGTGCAGGCGCTGCTGCGCGACCATCTGCGCATCGATGGCCTGCTGTTGCGGCACACGATTGCGGCGCGGGCCGCATCGTCCACCGCCGTACCGGCGACGCCGGCCGTGGCCAGCGCGATGACGGAACTGCAAGCCCGCTTCGACGCGGCGGCGCGCCGTGGCGACGCAATCCACCAGCGCGAGCAGGCCCGCTTCGAACTCCATTTGCGCCAAAACCCGCGCGCCGCACTGGAACTTGCGCTGGCCAACTGGCAAGTACAGAAGGAGATCGCAGACCTGCGCATCCTGCTGGAAGCGGCGCACGCAGCGCGCGATCCGGCTGCGGCCCATGCCGCACTGGTATGGCGCCGCCAGCACGGCCTGGAGGATGGCAAAATCGCCGCGCTGGCGCGGCAACTGGAGGGAGGCGCATGATGTTCGCCCTGCGATCCGCTGTCCGCAGCCTTGCCGCACTGATCCTCCTGTCCCTGCTGTTCGCAGCCGGCGCGGCCCACGCGCACAAGCCGAGTGACAGCTACCTGACGCTGCGCATCGGGCCAGACGCCGAAGCGCGCCAGCAGCTCGTTGTCGATGGCCGCTGGGATATTGCCCTGCGCGACATGGATTTCGCCATCGGCCTCGACCTGGATAACGACGGCCAGCTCACCTGGGACGAGGTCCGCTCCCGCCATGCGGACATTGCGGCCTATGCCATGCCGCGCCTGGGCTTGGCGCCGGGCTGCCGCCTTCAAGTGACAGGCCAGCAGCTTGAGCGCCACACCGACGGCACCTATACCGTCCTGCTGCTGCAAGGCGCCTGCGAACCCGGCGCCCTCTTCGCCATCGACTACGTGCTGTTCGCGGACCTTGATGCGCAGCATCGCGGCATGGCCAATGTAACGGTCAACGGCCGCACGCGATCCGCTGTGCTGGGCGGCGACCGCACGCATTTCGCAGCCGGCGGCGGCGATGGAAGCGCCTGGCGCCAGGTCAGCGACTACCTGCTTCACGGCGTCTGGCATATCTGGACCGGCTACGACCACATGCTGTTCCTGCTCTCCCTGTTGCTGCCGGCCGTGCTGGCGAAGGAGTGGCGTCCCGCGAGCGCCGACGTACTGCGCGTCGTCACCGCCTTCACGCTGGCTCATTCGATCACGCTCTCCCTCGCAGCACTGCATGTGGTTGCGCTGCCAGGCCGCTTGATTGAATCCGCCATCGCCGCCTCGGTTGCGATTGCCGCCCTGAACAACATCTGGCCGCTGGTGCAGGGCAGGCGCTGGCTGGCTGCCTTCGCCTTCGGTTTGCTGCACGGCTTCGGCTTCGCAGGCGTACTGGGCGACCTTGGTTTGCCGCAAGGCGCGACGATAATGGCGCTGGCGGCATTCAATATTGGCGTCGAGCTTGGCCAGCTTGCGATTGTCGCGGCCTTCGTCCCATTGGCATACGCGGTTCGCCGCACATGGGTATATAGTCAGCTCATGGTGAAGGGCGGTTCGGCCGGCATTGCCCTGCTGGCGCTGGTATGGCTCGTTGAACGAGCCACGGTGTGACTACATGGCCAGCACCCAAGGGCCCTTGTACAGTACTGGCCCGGTCGGCCCATTCGGGTCTGGCGAGCCACCGCGCGGCTCCAGCGAGATCGCCAGCACCACAACATCGTCGCCCACGGCGCCCGAGGCGAGCGAGAATGTTCCGCGGCCCTCGGCGCCCAGCACGCCCAGCGATCGAGGGGAACCTTTCTTCGGAATCGCCCACAACTGCAAGGAGCGGTCGACCGGAACCGGGGTCCCGCCGACGATATGGACCTGCAGCAGCCGCTTGCTGGTATCCGCTTTGACCAGGAGGGCAGGCTGCGCCCGCTGGTCGGTCAATGTCGCGACCAGGTCGTAGCTTGGGCCGCGCAAATGCTGCATGCTGACTGCCACGACCAGTGCGGCGGCCACCGCAGCCGATGCGGTCCCGAGTCCGAAGCCGCGCCAGAAATGCCAGCTGCTGCGTTCCGGCTTCAGGTGCAGGCGCATTTCGATATTTCGCCAGAGATGGGGAGATGGCTCCTGTGCGGGCACGAATTCGTGCATCGGCAACAGGCGGCGCTCCCAATCCTTGACCAGCATGCGCAAGGCTGCGTTGCTGTACATCCAGCCCTCGAACCGGCGGCGCGCACCGCCACGCAAAGTGCCCAGCACGTATTCGGCAGCCAGCTTGTCGCGCAAGGCTTCGTTGCCACGGATGTTCATGGCGTCTCTCCTTGCGACAGGCAGTTCCTGAGCCTTTCCATGCCGCGCCGGATCCAGGTCTTGACCGTTCCGACCGGCAGCGACATGCGCTGCGCCACCTCGGTATGCGACAAATCATGGAAGAAGGCCAAGCCGATCGCAAGCCGGTGCAAGCCTTCGAGCCGCGCCATGCAGCCGGCCAGTGCGCGTGCGTCGCTGCTCATCTCACTTGCCTCGGCAGGCGTGCCTGCGTATTCGTCGCGATAAGCCTCATGATCCAGTTCCACCGTATCGTCCGTGCGGCGCAGGATGTCCAGCGCCTTGTTGCGGACTATGGCGGCCATCCACGTCAGCGGCGCCGCCAGGCCGGGTTCGTAGTGCGGGGCCGCGTGCCAGATCGACACGAAGCCTTCCTGCAGCGCTTCTTCGGCCAGTTCCCGCTTATGCAATATACGCAAGGCAAAGCCAAACAGTTTCGGCGCGACTGCATCGTACAGTGCGCGAAACGCCACGGCGTCCTGGCGGCCGGCCGCGGCCAGCCATGTTCTTAGCTGTTCGGGTTCGATAGGCATAGGGGCCATCTTATGCCTGGCTTCTGGGCTGGTCTACTGTATTCCGCAAAGCAAAGCTACAATAACCGCCACCAAAACCACACTGGAGACTTCATGTCGTACCTGAATCGATTGCTGGCGGGAGCGGCGCTCAGCACCGTTGCCGGCCTTGCGCTGGCGGCACAACCGGCGACCGTGCGCCTTGACTACATGCACACGGGTAACGCGCTAAACGAAAGTTATGCGATCGAACAAGTTGTGATTGAGCCGCTGCCATGGCCGGGCGATATGTCCAAGACAATCGATACCACCAACCGCGGCGTGAACAAGGTCGAAGTGGCGGATGCCAAGACCGGCAAGCTGCTATACACCCGCACCTTCTCGACCATCTTCGTCGAATGGAAGTCTACCGAAGAAGCGGGCAAGCTGACGCGCGGTTTCCATGAGTCGGTGCGCTTCCCCAAGCCGGACCGTCCGGTCAAGGTGCGTATCCTGAAGCGCGATGAGCGCAACGAGTTCTCCGTAGTGTGGAGCGTCGACGTTGATACCGATGCCATGGATGTGGTGCGCAAGCAGGATGTGGCGCCAGCCAAGCCGATACCGATTCGCGTCAATGGGCCGAGCGAAAAGAAGGTGGACTTGCTGATCCTGGGCGACGGCTACACGAAAGCGGATATGGCCAAGTTCGAGGCTCGCGCACGCAAGCTGTCGGACTACCTGTTCACTGTTTCGCCGTTCAAGGAACGCGCCAAGGACTTCAATGTATGGGCGATGGCGGTGCCGACCCAGGAGAGCGGGGTGTCGCGTCCTTCCACCAATACCCACCACGCATCGAAGCTTGGCACGCGCTATGACATCTTCGGCAGCGAGCGTTATGTGCTGACCATCGATAACCGTGCGCTGCGTGAGATCGCGCAGCATGCACCGTATGAATTCATCGAGATCCTGGTCAATAACGACACCTACGGCGGTGGCGGCATTTACGGGCAGTTCAGCACTGCGGCGGCCGACAACGATTGGGCGAACTACCTGTTCGTGCACGAATTTGGCCATCACTTCGCTGGCCTGGCGGACGAGTACTACACTTCGCCGGTGGCGTATGCGACGGGCGGCGCGCGCATGGAGCCTTGGGAGCCGAATGTAACGGCTTTGCTGGACCCTGCGAATGTGAAGTGGAAGAAGTTTGTGACGCCGGGCACTGCGCTGCCAACGGCCTGGCCAAAGGCGGAGTATGAGGCGCATTCGCGCGAGTACCAGAAGATCCGCGCGCAGCTGCGCAAGGATAATCGTCCTGAGTCCGAGATGAGCAAGTTGTTCAAGGAGGATCTGGCCTGGACCAATGCGCTGTTCTCGAAGGCGCCGAATCGCAAGGCGGTGGGGGCGTTCGAGGGGGCGAATTATGAGGCGACTGGCTACTATCGTTCGCAGCAACAGTGCCTGATGTTTGACCGCAGCGAGGAGTTTTGTGCGGTTTGCAGCGATGCGGTGCAGGAGACGATTGACCTGTACGCGCCGCGCTAAAACCGGTAAACCAGTGTCAGACCCACAGGGTCTGACACCGGTTTCCCGGTTCAGGTATTCGGCACCAACCCAGTAGGCTTGATCCGCACCGGCATCGGCTTGCCCTTACGCGCACGCTTGCCGAAGTGCGGCGCCAACGCGGTCGGCCCCATGCGGTCTTCCTTCGCCTTCTGCGCATTGCCAATCCCCTGCACGGTCACACCCTTGTCGGTGATCGCGCAAGCAGCAACCAGCTTCTCCTTGTCAGCCAGGTCCATCAGGATCACGCCACGGCCACCGTTGGACAGCACCTTCATCTCGTCCATGCCGAACACCAGCAGGTTCGCCTTTTCCGAGATAACGGCAACCGCACTCGCGCCATCGGCAACCACGGTCGGCGGCAGCGGTTTCGCGCCTTCATCCAGCGTAATGAACGACTTGCCGCCCTTCAGTCGCGACACCATATCGCCAGCCTTGGCGATAAAGCCGTAGCCCGCATCGGACGCCAGCAGCAACTGCTTGTCGCCATTGCCGGCGTAGTAGTGCAGCAGTCGCGCACCACCCGACAGGTCGACCAGGGTAGTGATCGGTACACCATCGCCGCGTGCGTTAGGCAGGGCGGCTACCGGCACCGAGTACACCTTGCCGTTGTCACCGAAGCCCAGCAGCGTGTCCACGGTGCGGCACTCGAATGCGCCGTACAGCGAATCGCCGGCCTTGAACGTGAACTGTGCCGGATCGTGGCCGATGCCGGTACGCGCGCGCACCCAGCCTTTTTCGGAAATGATCACGGTCACCGGCTCGTCGGCCACCTTCTGTTCCACGACAGCCTTCTGCGCTTCCTCAATCAGGGTGCGGCGCGCGTCGCCGTAAGTCTTGGCGTCGCCGTCGATTTCCTTGATCACCAGGCGGCGCAGGGTGGATGGGTTGTCCAGCACATCCTGCAGGCCCTCGCGCTCCTTGCGCAGCTCGGACAGTTCCTGTTCGATCTTGATCGCTTCCAGGCGTGCCAGCTGGCGCAGGCGGATTTCCAGGATGTCTTCGGCCTGGCGGTCCGACAGCTTGAAGCGCTCGATCAGCGCCGCCTTCGGCTCGTCCGAATTACGGATGATGGCGATGACTTCGTCGATGTTCAGCAGGACGATCTGGCGGCCTTCCAGGATATGGATGCGCTCGTCGACCTTGTTCAGGCGGAACTGGGTGCGGCGGGTCACGGTCGCGAAGCGGAACTCGATCCACTCGCCCAGGATCTCGCCGATGCCCTTCTGGCGCGGACGGCCATCGCCTCCGATCATCACCAGGTTCATTGGCGCGGAAGTCTCCAGGGAGGTATGCGCCAGCAACATGTGCATGAACTCAGTCTGGTTCTGGTTCTTCGACTTAGGCTCGAACACCAGGCGCACCGGCGCATCGCGGCCTGCTTCGTCGCGAACCTTGTCCAGCTGGCCCAGGATCAGGCCTTTCAGCGCCACCTGTTCCGGCGACAGGGCTTTCTTGCCCAGTTTGACCTTTGGATTGGTCAGTTCTTCGATTTCTTCCAGCACCTTCTGCGCCGAAGTGCCAGGCGGGAGTTCGTACACGACGGCCTGCCACTGGCCGCGCGCCAGCTCTTCGATCTTCCAGCGTGCGCGCACCTTCATCGAGCCGCGTCCGGACGCGTACATGTCGTCCAGCTGCGCGCGTGGAGTGATCAGCTGGCCGCCCCCCGGGAAGTCCGGGCCCGGGATCAGTTCCATCAGTTCCGCGTGGGTGATCTTCGGATTGCGGATCATCGCCACGGCAGCTTTGGCCACTTCGGTCAGGTTGTGTGAAGGGATCTCGGTCGCCAGGCCCACGGCGATACCGGAAGCGCCGTTCAGCAGCACCATCGGCAGGCGTGCCGGCAGCAAGGCCGGTTCTTCGTACGAACCGTCGTAGTTCGGGATGAAGTCCACGGTGCCCTGGTCGATCTCATCGAGCAGCAGGCGCGAAATCGGGGTCAGTCGGGCTTCGGTGTATCGCATTGCCGCGGCACCGTCGCCGTCGCGCGAACCGAAGTTACCCTGGCCATCGATCAGCGGATAGCGCAGCGAGAAGTCCTGCGCCATGCGCACCAGCGCGTCGTACACCGACTGGTCGCCGTGCGGGTGCAGCTTACCCAGCACGTCACCGACCACGGTGGCGGACTTGCGAGGCTTGGCGGTCGGGCCCAGGCCCAGTTCATTCATCGAGTACAGGATGCGGCGCTGTACCGGTTTCTGGCCGTCGCACACGTCCGGCAGGGCGCGGCCCTTGACCACGGAAATGGCGTAATCCAGGTACGCGCGTTCGGCGAAGGTCGACAAGGTCAGGGTTTCGCCGCCGTCATCGCTGCCGCTGCCACCGCTTGGCGGCAGCTCCGGAGTTGGATCGTCAAAGAGATTTGCTTGAGTCATATTTTCTACTTTCTAACTGGTAATTCGGCCGGGTGGCCGTCCCGCCTGACCCGCAGGGTCAGACACCAGGCCCGCACCGGCCGCGTACCAGTGTCTGACCCTGTGGGTCAGACACTGCTTTACCGGTTTTAGATGTCTGCTTCCACTTCGTTGCCGTGTTCTTCGATCCATGCGCGGCGGGCGGCGGCTTCGCCTTTGCCCATCAGCATATTGAAGCGCGAGGACGAGTAGCTGTGGTCGAAATCACCCAGCGACACAGGCAGCAGGCGGCGGGTGTCCGGATTCATGGTGGTTTCCCACAGCTGCTCGGCGTTCATCTCGCCCAGGCCCTTGAAGCGGGAAATGGTCCAGGAGCCTTCTTTCAGGCCGTCCTTGCGCAGCTTGTCTTCGATGGCCACCAGCTCGCCGTCGTCCAGCGCGTACAGCTTCTGGATCGGCTTCTTGCCGCGTGCCGGTGCATCGACGCGGTACAGCGGCGGACGCGCGACGCAGATGTGGCCTTTTTCGATCAGCGCCGGGAAGTGGCGGAAGAACAGGGTAAGCAGCAGCACCTGGATGTGGGAGCCGTCGACGTCCGCATCGGAGAGGATGCAGATTTTGCCGTAACGCAGGCCGCTCAGGTCCGGCGAATCGCCGTAGTTGTGCGGATCGACGCCGATCGCCACCGCGATGTCGTGGATTTCGTTATTGGCATACAGGCGATCGCGATCGGTCTCCCAGGAGTTCAGCACCTTGCCGCGCAGCGGCAGGATGGCCTGGAATTCCTTGTCGCGGCCCATCTTGGCCGAACCGCCCGCCGAATCACCCTCGACCAGGAACAATTCGGTGCGCGTCACTTCATCCGATTCGCAATCGGTCAGCTTGCCCGGCAACACGGCCACGCCGGAGGATTTCTTCTTCTCGACCTTCTGGGCCGAACGCAGGCGCGATTGCGCTTGCTTGATCACCAGTTCGGCCAGTTTCTTGCCGTAGTCGATGTGCTGGTTCAGCCACAGTTCCAGCGCAGGCTTGGAGAAGGTGGACACCAGGCGTACCGCGTCGCGCGAATTCAGGCGTTCCTTGATCTGGCCCTGGAATTGCGGGTCCAGCACCTTGGCCGACAGCACAAAGGAAGCACGGGCAAATACGTCTTCCGGCAGCAGCTTCACGCCCTTCGGCAGCAGCGAGTGCAGTTCGACGAAGTTCTTCATCGCGCCAAACAGGCCTTCACGCAGGCCAGATTCGTGGGTGCCGCCGTTCGGGGTCGGGATCAGGTTGACGTAGGACTCGCGCACCACTGCACCTTCCTCGGTCCAGGCCACCACCCAGGAAGCGCCTTCGCCTTCGGCAAAGCCTTCTGCATCAGGGGTGGCGAACTGCTCGCCCTCGAACAGGGGGATCAGGGTTTCGCCGCCGGAGGTGGTCTGCGCCAGCTGTTCGTTCAGGTAGCCGCGCAGGCCGTCCTTGTACATCCAGGTCTGCTCGTCGCCGGTCTTGGCGTTCTTCAGCGTGACGGATACGCCAGGCAGCAGCACGGCCTTGGAGCGCAGCAGGCGTTGCAGCTCGACCTGCGAGATCAGCGGCGAGTCGAAGTACTTCGCATCCGGCCATGCGGTCACGCGGGTACCGGATTTCTTGCCGTCCTTTGGCGCCGGCTGGGAGCTCAGTGGCTCAACCAGGTCGCCATGTTCAAAGGCGATCTGGTGGAAACCGTTGCCGGCGTCGTCTTTACGCCACACGGCGATTTCCAGGCGCTTGGACAGCGCGTTGGTGACCGAAACGCCGACGCCGTGCAGGCCGCCAGAGAAGGCGTAAGCGCCGCCCGAACCTTTATCAAACTTGCCGCCCGCGTGCAGGCGGGTGAAGACGATCTCCACCGTCGGCACGTTTTCTTCAGGATGCAAGCCGACCGGAATGCCGCGGCCATCGTCTTCGACGGTGATGGAACCGTCGGCATTCTGCGTCACGATAATATTTTTGCAATGGCCGCCCAGTGCTTCATCGGAGGCATTGTCGATCACCTCCTGGATGATGTGCAGCGGGTTCTCGGTGCGGGTATACATGCCCGGGCGCTGCTTGACGGGTTCCAGTCCTTTGAGGACGCGGATAGATGATTCGCTGTAGTCGGAAACTGGTTTTTTAGTGGCCATACGTGTTATTGGTAATGCAAAGTGCTGTGATTATATACAGTATTTTCCGATTTGACGGATCGCATGCTTGCGCATTCTATCCGCTACGGCCGGTGGCGCAAGGGAATCGCGGCGGTAAAATGGGTTTTATGACCACAGATCGGCGCCCGCTCGCAGTCAGGCTGGTTGGCTTCCCACCGGAGGCCGAGCGCGCGCTCGCGCAGGGCCTGGCCAGGGCGCCGGCCGACGGGCCGTCGTATTTCTGCCTGTCCGAAGACAGCTTGCAGGACCCCGATATTTATTTAGCCAACGGCGCCGAACTGAAAGCGCTGGCCGCCATTGCATCGTTGGCAGCAGGCGACATCCGGCCGGCGCTGGTGCTGGGCGCGACGGGAGTGCTCCTGCCTTATCCCAACCTCGCGCTGCCGGTGCGATGGAGCGCCATGTATGCCGAGTTGGCGCGCCTGGTCGCGCGCCGCGCCGACGTGCTGGCCGGGCTGACGGTTTCCGTCCACTCGCTGGTGCCCGAACGGCGCCGCCGCGAACGGCTCGACCTGGACCTGACCGACCCCACCGTCTATCGGAAGATGCGCAAGCCGCGGCGCGAAGGCGCGGTGCTGTGCGTGGATGCCAACGCCAATTTCAGCGAACAGCTGGGCAAATCGCTGACACAGTTCGGCACCCCGGTGTTGTGGGCGGTGGATGGTGTGGCCGCGCTGGCGCTTTGCCGCCAGCAGTCGGTGGCCGTGGTGCTGATCGACTTCGCCGCGCCCATCCTCGACCACTACCTGCTGTGCGCCCAGCTGCGCAGCCTGGAGTCGCAGCCTGAAGTGGCGTTCCTGGTGCAGTCGGCCCAAGACTACGACCTTACCCGCGGCCGCGCCGCCGGTGCCGCCGGCATGCTGGAAAAGCCGCTGGCCGAGCACCAGGTGCAGGCAGTGCTGCGCAAGTTCATGCGCCTGTAGAAATGTCCACTTTGGGGTCAGGAACGACAGTGGACATTTTCCTGCGCAAAATGTCCACTTCTGTTCCTGACCCCGAAGTGGACATTTTTACGCGGTGTTGATTGGTTGCTGCTTTCTATTTAGACCGTTTTTACGCGCTGGCCGATACGCTTTCGTCACCTTCTTTTTTTGACGAAAGTGAATGTATGAAGAATGCGTTTTTCCTTGCAGCTGCCTTGCTGGCGGCTCCTGCCTTTGCCGATGACCTGAGCTTCAACGCTGCGCTGACCAGCGATTACCGATATCGCGGCATTTCGCAAACGCGCTTGCAGCCCGCCCTCCAGGGCGGCGTCGATTTCGCCAGCGCTGCAACCGGCTGGTACGTGGGCGCCTGGGCCTCGACCATCAACTGGACGCGCGATGCGGGCGGCTCCGGCCGCGTGGAACTGGATATCTACGGCGGCAAGCGCGGCCAACTGACGGAGGACGTCAGCTATGACGCCGGCGCGCTGACCTATGTTTACAAGGGGCGTATCCCTGGCCTCGACAATCCCGACACGACGGAGCTTTATGGACAGCTTGGCTACGGCCCGGCCGCTCTGAAGTATTCGCGCTCCGTGACCAGCCTGTTCGGCTTCGTCGACAGCAGGAACTCCGGCTACCTTGACCTGAGCGCCAACTTCGACGCTGGCGCTGGCTACACCATCAACCTGCACGCCGGCTACCAGCGCGTGAAGCATAACGACGCCGCCAACTACAGCGACTGGAAGCTGGGCGTGACCAGGAACCTGGGCTTCGCCAGCGTGCAACTGGCTGCTGTCGGTACTAATGCCAGCAAGGCGGCCTACGCCTCGCCGGCCAACGGCAAATTCCTGGGCAAGAGCGCCTTGCAGCTCACCGCCAGCCGGACCTTCTGATTTTTACACCTTGTTTACACCGGCTTGCCGAGTCTTTACACCGATTTTAGGCGTGGCTCGATAAGCTGGTTCACTCACAAACAAGACCTTTCGGGGAACGTAATGGACATCGTCTTTATCGGCGCAATCGTCGCCTTTTTCGCGCTGGTTGTCGCCATGGCAGCCGGTTGCGACAAGCTGGGAGGCCAGCAATGAACATCTTTTATCTCATCGGCTCCGTTGCCACCGCCGGCCTGCTGGTCTACCTGCTGGCGGCGCTGCTGAAAGCGGAGGATCTGTAACATGACCAGCCAATCCTTCCTTCTGCTGGCAGTGTTCCTGCTGGTGCTGGTCGCCGCAGCGTGGCCGCTGGGCGGCTTGCTGGCGCGCGTGGCCGATGGCCGCACAATTCCGGGCCTGGACTGGCTGGCGGCGGTCGAAAAGCTGCTGTACCGCGCTGCCGGTATTCCCGCCGACGAAGCGCGGCGTGGCATGGGCTGGAAAGCCTATGCCGTCGCGCTGCTGGTCTTCAACCTTGTTGGCACCCTGTTTGTCTACTCCGTACAGCGCATGCAGGCATGGTTGCCGCTCAATCCCCAGGGCCTGCCTGGCGTCAGCCCCGATTCCTCGTTCAATACTGCCGTCAGCTTCGTGGCCAACACCAACTGGCAGGGGTACGCGGGCGAGCAGACCATGAGCTATTTGAGCCAGATGCTGGCGCTGACCGGCCAGAACTTCTTCTCGGCCGCCACCGGCATTGCCGTGGCTTTTGCGCTGATCCGTGGCTTCGCTGCACGTTCGGCCAAATCGATCGGCAACTTCTGGGTCGACCTGACCCGCATCATGCTGTATGTCCTGCTGCCTTTGTCTTTTCTGTTTGCGGTATTCCTGGTCGGCCAGGGCGTGATCCAGAGTTTCTCCTCCTATAAGGAAGTGGCCCTGGTGGAGCCGGTGAGCTACACCGTGCCGGGCGCCACGCCCGGGGCGCTGGCGCAAACGCTGGCCGCGGCCACGCAGACCATCGCCATGGGGCCGGTCGCGTCGCAGGAGGCGATCAAGATGCTGGGCACCAATGGCGGCGGCTTCTTCAACGCCAACTCGGCGCACCCGTATGAGAACCCGACCGCGCTGTCGAACTTTGGCGAGATGCTGGCCATCTTCCTGATCCCCGCCGCACTGTGCTTCGCCTTTGGCCGCCTCGTGGGCGACCGCCGCCAGGGCTGGGCCGTGCTGGGAGCAATGACCATCATGTTCGTGGTCGCTGCCATCGGCATCACCGCTGCGGAGCAAACCGCACAACCCGCACTGCAAGCGATGGGCGTCGACCAGTCGGCCACGCCTGTGCAAGCGGGCGGCAATATGGAAGGCAAGGAGACCCGCTTCGGCATTGCCGCTACAGGGCTGTTCGCTACCGTGACCACGGCCGCATCCTGCGGCGCGGTGAACGGCATGCACGATTCCTTCACGCCGCTGGGAGGCGCGGGCCCGATGCTGCTGATGCAGCTCGGCGAAGTGGTGTTCGGCGGTGTCGGTTCTGGCCTGTACGGCATGCTGATCTTCGCCATCATGGCAGTGTTCATCGCCGGCCTGATGATCGGCCGCACGCCGGAATACCTGGGCAAGAAGATCCAGTCGTATGAGATGAAAATGACCTCGATTGCGATCCTGGTCACGCCGACCCTGGTGCTGGTGGGGGCAGCCATCGCCGTCATGCTGGACGCTGGCAAGGCCGGTGTCGCCAACCCCGGCGCGCATGGGTTCTCCGAGATCCTGTATGCCTTCAGTTCGGCCGCCAACAACAACGGCAGCGCCTTCGCCGGGCTTTCCGCCAATACGCCGTTCTACAACACCATGCTGGCCGCCGCCATGTGGTTTGGCCGCTTCGCGATGATCGTGCCGGTGCTGGCTATCGCCGGTTCGCTGGCATCCAAGCAGCGCCTGCAGGCCAACTCGGGAACCATGCCGACTCATGGCCCGATGTTCGTGTTCCTGCTGGTGGCGGTGGTGCTGCTGGTAGGCGTGTTGAATTATGTTCCTTCGCTGGCGCTTGGCCCGGTGATCGAACACCTGCAACTGTATAAGTAAGGAGTGCACACCATGTCGCAATCCCAGGCGATTCCGGTCGCCCAACCAGGCCAGCGCCTCAAGCTGCTGGAATCGCAGCTGGTAGTGCCGGCCATTGCCGATGCTTTCCGTAAGCTGAGCCCTGCGGTGCAATTGCGCAGCCCTGTGATGTTCGTCGTTTATATCGGCAGCATCATTACCACACTGCTCTACATCCAGTCGTTGAACGGCGTGGGGGAGGCCAGTTCCGGCTTCATCCTGGCGACCGCAGTCTGGCTGTGGTTCACGGTGCTGTTCGCGAACTTCGCAGAAGCACTTGCAGAGGGCCGCAGCAAGGCTCAAGCAGCTTCGCTGCGCAGCCTGAAACAGAGCGTCACCTCGAAGCGCTTGTCCGCGCCGAAGCATGGCACGGCATGGCTGCCATGCCCGGCGACCGACCTGCGCAAGGGTAATTACGTGCTGGTGGAGGCCGGTGACGTGATCCCGATCGACGGTACGGTGATCGAAGGCGTCGCATCGGTCGATGAAAGCGCCATCACCGGCGAGTCCGCACCGGTGATCCGCGAGTCCGGCGGCGACTTTTCCTCGGTTACTGGCGGCACCCGCGTGCTGTCCGACTGGCTGGTGGTGCAGGTGACCGCCAATCCGGGCGAGACTTTCCTCGACCGCATGATCGCCATGGTGGAAGGCGCCAAGCGCAAGAAAACACCGAACGAGATCGCGCTGACCATCCTGCTGGTGGCGCTGACCATCGTGTTCCTGGTCGTGACCGCGACCCTGCTGCCGTTCTCGCTGTTCTCGGTGGAAGCCGCCCGGTCAGGCTCCCCGATCACCATCACCGTGCTGATTGCATTGCTGGTGTGCCTGATCCCGACCACGATTGGCGGTCTGCTGTCGGCCATAGGCGTGGCCGGCATGAACCGCATGATGCAGGCCAATGTGATCGCCACGTCGGGCCGCGCCGTGGAAGCAGCGGGCGACGTCGACGTGCTGTTGCTGGACAAGACCGGCACCATCACCCTGGGCAACCGCCAGGCCTCTGCCTTCTACGCCGCACCGGGCGTGACGGAACGCGAACTGGCGGACGTGGCGCAACTGGCGTCGCTGGCGGACGAAACGCCGGAAGGCCGCAGCATCGTAGTGCTGGCCAAGCAGAAGTTCAACGTCCGCGAACGCGAACTGTCGCCGTTGCACGCCGTTTTCATTCCATTTTCGGCCAACACCCGCATGAGTGGCGTGGACCTGGAAGGCCGCGAAGTGCGCAAGGGCTCGGCCGATGCCGTGCGCAAGCATGTGGAAGCGGCTGGCCTTCAGTGGCCCGCCGAGGTGGCGCGCACCGTGGAAGACGTTTCCCGCCGCGGCAGCACGCCGCTGGTAGTGGCCGACAATGGGCGCGTCGTGGGTGTGGTGGAGTTGAAGGACATCGTCAAGGGCGGTATCAAGGAGCGCTTCGCTGAACTGCGCCGCATGGGCATCAAGACCGTGATGATCACCGGCGACAACAAGCTGACCGCCGCCGCGATTGCGGCCGAAGCGGGCGTGGACGATTTCCTGGCTGAGGCGACGCCTGAGGATAAGTTGAAACTTATCCGCAGCTACCAGGCCGACGGCCGCCTGGTCGCGATGACCGGTGACGGTACCAACGACGCTCCGGCACTGGCGCAGGCCGATGTGGCCGTGGCCATGAGCTCAGGCACCCAGGCCGCGAAGGAGGCGGGCAATATGGTGGACCTGGATTCCAACCCGACCAAGCTGCTCGAAATCGTCGAAATTGGCA
>JBCNOX010000569.1:0-3665 GCA_039593645.1 Pseudoduganella sp. | reverse complement strand
ATGCTGTCGTCATCGGCCATCGCCTTGGTGGCGTCGCGCATCTTGTGCAGCGTCTGGGCGATGAAGAAGCTCTCGAACTTGACGGCGGCGTTGGTCGCCTTGTCGCGGTAATGCGCTTCCTCGGTCTGCGGGGCAGGGGCGGCCTGCCCGATCTTGGGTTGTTCAGGCTGGCCGATGTCCAGCTTGCGCACCGGCAGGGGCAGGAAACGGCTGTCCATCAGATCACCACCAGTTCGCCTTCGATGGCGCCGGCCTGGTCGAGGGCTTGCAGGATTGCCATGATGTCATCCGGCGTCGCGCCCAGGCTGTTGACCACGTCAATGATCGCCTGCAGCTTGGCGCCGGCCGGCCATTTGAACATTTGCGGCTTGGCTTCGTTTACCGCCACGTTCGATTGCGGCGTCACCACAGTCTGGCCCTGGCTGAACGGCGCTGGCTGGCTGACTTTCGAGCTTTCCGAAATCACCACCTTGAGCGAGCCGTGGGTGACGGCAGCCGCCTTCACGCGCAGCCCGTCGGCAATGACCACGGTGCCGGTGCGCGAGTTGAACACCACTTTCGGGACGTCCTGGCCGACTTCGATCGGCAGCGCTGCCAGCTTGGCCATGAAGGCCACGCGCTGGGTTGGATTTTCCGGCGCCAGCACGTCGATGCCGGTGCCGTCAGCCGTGCTGGCCACGTCGCCGAACTTGCGGTTGATGGCTTCCACGATATTGGTGGCGGTTTCGAAGTTCGGCTGCTTCAGCGACAGGTGCACCGATGGCTTGATGGCAAAGTCGGTGGCGATTTCGCGTTCGATCACGGCGCCGTTCGGGATGCGGCCGGAGGTCGGGGTGTTGACGGTCACGGACGAGCCGCTCTTGCCCGAAGCGGACAGGCCGCCGACCACCACATTGCCTTGCGCCAGCGCGTAGACTTCGTTGTCGGCTGCTTTCAGCGGCGTCAGCAGCAGCGAGCCGCCGCGCAGGCTCTTGGCGTCGCCCAGCGAGGAAACGGTGACGTCGATCGGCTGGCCGCGGCGGTAGCCGGGCGGGAACACGGCGGACACCATGACGGCGGCCACGTTCTTCGACTTGGCATCGGCGCCGTCCGGCATTTTCACGCCGAACTGCTTGAGCATATTGACCACCGACTGGCTGGCGAACTTGACCTGGGTCGAGTCGCCGGAGCCGTTCAGGCCGACCACCAGGCCGTAACCGACCAGGGGATTGTCGCGCACGCCTTCGATCGAGACCAGGTTGCGCAGCTGGGGCGCGGCGGTCGCGGGGAGGGCGATGGCCAGCAGCAGCGCTGCCACAAACCGGTAAACCGGTGTCAGACCCGCAGGGTCTGACACCAACCTGCGCCAGCCGCGTACCGGTGTCTGACCCTGCGGGTCAGACATCGCCTTGCCGGTTTTGAAACTGAACATATCCATCACCTCAGAAAGGCATCAAGGGGCCAAGGAAGAAGCGGGTCAGCCAGCCCGGCCGGTTGGCTTCCGCCAGCGTGCCCTGGGCGCCGTAAGCGATGCGCGCATTGGCGATGCGCTGCGACGACACCATATTGTTGGCATCGATATCGGCCGCGCGCAGGAAGCCGCGCAGGCGCACGAATTCCTCGCCCTGGTTCAGGGTCAGCACTTTTTCGCCGGCCACTTTGAGCAAGCCGTTCGGCATCACTTCCTGCACGATCACGGTAATGGCACCGCTCAGCGCATTCTGCTGGGTGCTCTGGGCATCGCCCTTGAAGCCGCGCTCAGCCGAAATATCGACCCCGGCTTTCGGGAACGTCTTGCCCAGCAGGCTGGGCGAAGCAATGCCAACGCTGGAATCCTTGGCCAAGGTGGTGCCGGCACTCTTCGATGCCTGCGTGGTTTCCTGCAGGATCACGGTGACGATGTCGCCGACGCGGAAGGCGCGGCTGTCCGACACCAGCGACATGCTGCTGTCCGGATTGAAGACGCCGCCCGAGGTGCCGCGCGGCGGCGCGGAACGGGTCGGGGCAGGCGCTTCCTCGTAGGGCGCCGGGCGCACGGTCGGCTCCAGGCTGGCACAGCCAGCCAGCAGGACCAGGGTCAGCGCGGTCAGTGCAGTTTTCATCAGCGTGCGGCCTGTGCCAGGTACTGCAGCATATTATCCGCTGCTGTCAGAACTTTGGTGTTCATTTCATAGGTGCGCTGGGCAGCAATCATGTCCACCATCTCTTCCACCACCTGCACGTTGGAGCCTTCCAGCGCGCCTTGCTTGAGCTTGCCGAACTGGGCATCGCCCGGACGGCCTTCGGTCGGGGCGCCGGAGGCCGGGGTCTCGGCAAACAGGTTCTCGCCCAGCGCCTGCAGGCCGGTCGGGTTGATGAAGGAGGTCAGGGTCAGCTGGCCCAGTTCGGTCGGCGTGTTGTTGCCCGGAATGGTGGCCGACACGGTGCCGTTCTCGCCGATGGTGATGGCGGTGGCGTTGGCCGGCACGGTGATCTGCGGCACCAGCGGCAGGCCGGAGGCATTGACCAGCACGCCGTCCTTGTCCACTTGCAACTGGCCGGCGCGGGTGAAGGCTGCTTCGCCGTTCGGGCGGCGCACCTGCAGGAAACCATTGCCCATCACGGCCACGTCGAGCGCGTTGTTGGTGGTTTGCACATTGCCGTTGGTGAAGATCTTCTGGGTGCCGACCAGGTGGGTACCGTTACCCATCTGCACGCCGGACGGGTTCAGGGTGTTGTTGTCGGCACGCTGGGCGCCCGGCTGCTGGTCGATCGAATAGAACAGGTCTTCGAACACCACGCGGTCGCGCTTGAAGCCGACAGTGTTGGCGTTGGCCAGGTTGTTGGCGATGGCTTGCAGCTTCGCGTCTTGCGCCTGCACCCCGGTTTTGCTGATCCACATTGCTGGATTCATCGGATTCTCCTTTAGCCGCTAATCAGTTTATTGCCGACCGAGGTCATGTCGTCGGCGGCCTTGAACAGTTTCATCTGGATTTCGAAAGTGCGATTCAGGCTCATGGTGGCCACCATCTCTTCGACAGCGGTCACGTTGGCGCCCTCCAGGTGGCCGCCGCGCACTTGCACGGTCGGGTCGGTGGCCAGCAACTGGCCATCGCGCGCCACCAGCAGGCCCGCTTCATTCTTGGTCAGCTCGGACGCTTCGGCGCGCACCAGCTTGAGCTTGTCGATCACTTGCATCTCGGCATTGGCAGTCGGGCCCAGGATCGACACGGTGCCGTCCTGGCCGATTTCCACCTTGCGATGAATCGGCAGGGTGATCGGGCCGCCTTCGCCCAGCAGCTGCATGCCGTTGACGGTCAGGGTGCCGTCGGCATCGAGCGTGATGGCGCCGGCGCGGGTGTACGCTTCGCCGGTCGGGCCCTGCACGGCGAAATAGCCGGGGCCGGAAATGGCCACGTCCAGGTCACGGCCGGTCTGGCGCAGCACGCCCTGGCGGTCGGTCACAGCGTTCGACTGCATCTGCGACATATGGCGGTCGTCGTAGCCGTAGCCGGGCAGCTTGGCAGCCTGCGCCAACTCGAGGTTGGCGCGGAAGCCATTGGTGTCGAGGTTGGCGAGATTGTTGGCGTGCACCTGCTGGCCACGCATGGCCCGCTCGGCGCCGCTCATCGCGAGATAGATCAGGGCGTCCATTCAGTCTGCCTTTACAGGGCTTGCATCAGCGACTGCAGCATTTCATTTTCCGC
>JBCNOX010000568.1:0-3693 GCA_039593645.1 Pseudoduganella sp. | reverse complement strand
ATCCGGGGCGAACTGCGAGATGAACTCGTAGGCATACGAACGCAAGTATGCTCCTTTGCGCAGAGCCAGTCTTGTTGTATTTGCAGCGAACAGGTGGGAAGCCTCGATGGCGCGCAAGCCCTTGTCGCGGCCATGGTCGAAGGCCATCGACGCCATCAGGCCAACGCCCAGGCCCAGCGTCACGTACTGCTTGATGACGTCCGAATCCATGGCGGTCAGCACGATGTCGGGGCGCACGCCGGCCTTGTCGAAGGCGGCATCGATGTGGCCACGGCCGGTGAAGCCGACGTCGTAGGTAATCAGCGGGTATTCGGCCAGGTCTTCCAGCCGGATCGGGGAGCGCGTCAGCAGCGGGTGGCCATCCGGCACCACCACCAGGTGGCTCCAGCGGTAGCACGGGAACGACACCAGGTCGGGGAATTGCGACAGGCCTTCGGTCGCGATGCCGATATCGGCCTTGCCCGACAGGACCCATTCGGCGATATGGTCCGGGGCGCTTTGTTGCAGCGCGATGCGCACGTCAGGGAACTCGTTACGGAAATGCGAAACCGCCTTCGGCAGCGCATAGCGCGCCTGGGTGTGGGTGGCCGCAATGGTCAGCGTGCCGCTTTTCTGGCCGGTGAATTCCAGGCTGGCCTGCTGCAGGTTTTCCGCCTCCACCAGCAGGCGGTCGACGATCTTCAGGATGCCCTTGCCAGGCTCGGTCAGGCCGGTCAGGCGCTTGCCGTTGCGCTCGAAGATGATGACGCCAAGTTCGTCTTCCAGTTCGCGGATCTGGCGACTGACGCCCGGCTGGGACGTGAACAGGGCATTTGCCACCTCGGTCAGATTGTAGTTGCGGCGCGCCGCTTCGCGCACCGAGCGCAGTTGCTGGAAGTTCATGCGTGTGCCCCTTCATCGACAAAGACGCGCAGGCGCTTGGGCCGCACCACCAGGGTTTCGCCGTCTTTCAAGTTGAGTTGGATATAACGCTCGTTGGAAATGGTCGCTTCAATGATCTGGGCATTGTCGGTACGCTCCAGGTCGAGCTGGGCCAGCGGGCCGATCGCGTGGGCGCGGCGCAGCTTGACCACGATGCCTTCCGCACCCTGCACATAGCGTTCGACCTCCAGGTCGTGCGGGCGGATGTACGCCGTGCCCTTGCCGCTGCCGTGGCCTTCCACGTCGAACTCCACGCCGTCGCTGGCCAGCACGCCTTCATGCACGCGGCCATGGAACACGTTGACGTTGCCGAGGAAGCCGTACACGAACGGCGAGGCAGGATGGTTGTACACCTCGTCCGGCGAACCGAGTTGCTCGACATGGCCCTTGTTCATCAGCACCACGCGGTCGGCCACTTCCAGCGCTTCCTCCTGGTCATGGGTCACGAAGATCGACGTGACGTGCAGCTCGTCGTGCAGGCGGCGCAGCCAGCGGCGCAGTTCCTTGCGCACCTTGGCGTCCAGCGCGCCGAACGGTTCATCCAGCAGCAGCACGCGCGGTTCAACGGCCAGGGCGCGCGCCAGGGCGATACGCTGGCGTTGGCCGCCGGACAGCTGCGGCGGATAACGGTCGGCCAGCCAGTCCAGCTGCACCAGTTCCAGCAGCTCTTTCACCTTGCGGCGGATCTGCTCTTCCGACGGACGCTCCTTGCGAGGCTTGACACGCAGGCCGAAGGCCACGTTCTCGAACACGGTCATGTGCTTGAACAGCGCATAGTGCTGGAACACGAAGCCGACCTGGCGCTCGCGCACGTGGCGGTCGGAGGCGTCGGCGCCATCCAGCAGCACCTGGCCGGAATCGGGGTGCTCCAGGCCGGCGATGCAGCGCAGCAGCGTGGTCTTGCCGCAGCCCGATGGGCCCAGCAGCGCGGTCAGCTCGCCTTGCGGGAAATCGAGCGATACATTATCCAGGGCGACGAAGTCGCCGAAACGCTTGTTGATGTTCTTGACTGCGATCGTCATATCAATGCTCCTTGGCGTCGTCGCCGTAGTTTTCGTGCAGGCGCCATTCGATAAAGGTTTTCACTGCCAGGGTCACCAGCGCCAGCAGGGCCAGCAGCGATGCCACGGCAAAGGCGGCGGCAAAGTTGTATTCGTTGTAGAGGATCTCGACCTGCAGCGGCATGGTGTTGGTCTCGCCGCGAATATGGCCGGACACCACCGACACCGCACCGAATTCGCCCATGGCGCGGGCGTTACACAGGATCACACCGTACAGCAGGCCCCACTTGATGTTCGGCAGGGTCACGCGGAAGAAGGTCTGCCAGCCATTGGCGCCCAGCACCACGGCTGCTTCTTCCTCCTCGCTGCCCTGCGCCTGCATCAGCGGGATCAGTTCTCGCGCCACGAACGGGAAGGTGATGAACACGGTCGCCAGCACGATGCCCGGCACGGCGAACAGGATCTTGATGTCGTGCTCCGCCAGCCAGGGGCCGAACCAGCCCTGGGCGCCGAACAGCAGCACGTAGATCAGGCCCGAGATCACCGGCGAAACCGAAAACGGCAGGTCGATCAGCGTCAGCAGCACGCTCTTGCCGCGGAATTCGAACTTGGTGATGGCCCAGGATGCGGCCACGCCAAACACCAGGTTGAAAGGCACCGCAATGCCGGCCGCAATCAGCGTAAGCTTGATGGCGGCAATCGAATCGTCTTCCATGACCGCGCTGGCATATACGTCCCAGCCCTTTTTCAGCGCTTCGGCGAACACGGCCACCAGCGGCACGAACAGGAACAGGGTCAGGAAGGTCAGCGCCACTGTGATCAGGGCATAGCGCACCCAGCGCGGTTCCAGCACGTCATGGCGTTGCGGCAGTTCGCCGCGTCGGATTGAGGACACGGAGCCGCTCATTTTGCGTTCCTCCCGCGCGACCAGGCTTGCAGCAGATTGATCGTCAACAGCATGATGAAGGAAGCCACCAGCATGACCACGGCGATGGCGGTGGCACCGGCGTAGTCGTACTGTTCCAGCTTGGTGATGATGAACAGCGGAGTGATTTCCGAAACCAGTGGCATGTTACCGGCGATGAAAATGACCGAGCCGAATTCACCGGTCGCGCGGGCGAAGGCCAGCGCAAAGCCGGTCAGCAGCGATGGCAAGATTGTCGGGAATACCACGCGGCGGAAGGTCTGGAAGGCCGAGGCGCCAAGGCTGGCCGCAGCTTCCTCCAGTTCGCGCTCGGCGTCTTCCAGCACCGGTTGCACGGTACGCACCACGAAAGGCAGGCCGATGAAGGTCAGCGCCACCACCACGCCCAGCGGGGTGAACGCGACCTTGATGCCCAGGATGCCTTCGATGTATTGGCCGAACCAGCCGTTGGAGGAATACAGCGCGGTCAGCGTGATGCCGGCAACGGCGGTCGGCAGCGCGAACGGCAGGTCGACCAGCGCGTCGACAATGCGCTTGCCGGGGAATTTGTAACGCACCAGTACCCAGGCCACGATGCCGCCGAAGAAAACGTTCAGTACGGCGCCGATAAAAGAGGCGCCGAACGTCAGCCTATAGGAAGCGACCACGCGTTCCGAGGTGACGGCGGCCCAGAAGCCTTCCCAGGTCATGGTAAAGGTCTTGAGGAAGATCGCCGACAGCGGGATCAGGACGATCAGCGTCAGGTACAGGATGGTAAAACCAAGCGACAGGTTAAAGCCGGGCATCACGCGGTACGGCGCTTTGCGGGCCTTGACCTCTCCCCCCGGCGCGGTGGCCGGGGCGGGC
>JBCNOX010000567.1:0-3696 GCA_039593645.1 Pseudoduganella sp. | reverse complement strand
CGTAGCCGGAACCGTAGATGGTGTTACGCACGTACAGGTTGGCAGGGCTGCTGTAGTCGCGGCCCGGATTCATGGTCGGGAAACCGCCGGTGCCGATTGCCAGGGCAACGGAATCCAGATATGCACCACCGGCAGCGTCGCTGATCTGCAGGTTGTTTTCCAGGTTGACTTCGTCGCGCTTGGCGGTCGAGCGGCTCAGGTCAGCCACCAGCGACCAGCCATCCATCTTCCATTCGTTGTTCCAGCCGATGGCGCGGATATCGTCCTTGCGCTTGTCGTACATGCCGCGCACCAGAGGATATACGCCGGTGGCGGTACCGGTGGCGAAGGAACCGTTATTGGTGGTGACGTTCTCGAAGTTCAGGCCCGGGGTGTTGCCGCCGTTATAGCCACCGATATGCACTTCGAACTGGTTGGCGGTATCTTCATGCTTGAAGCGCGAAGCGTACACGTCGATCATCGAGGTGAAGTTCTTGTTTGGACGGTACTGCAGCACGCCCATCAGGCCGTCGCGCTTGTTGTAGCCGCTGCGAGCCAGGGACTTGATGCCGTCGGTGACCATGGTGCCGGCAGGCACGCCTGGACGGGACTCATTCTTCCATGGCTCGTACAAGCCGGTTTCGCGCGCCAGCACCGGCGAATCCAGGTGAGCGAAGCCGACCGCTACACCGATGGTGCGGTTGGCAAACTGATCGATGTAGGTGGCGCTGAAGCGGCCGCCGCGCGAATTGGTGTCGGCGATGCTGCCCAGCGAATTCTTTTCCATGCGGGCGTTCAGCGACACGGTCCGGCCGCCGAAGGCCAGCGGACGCACGGTCTGCAGGTCCAGGGTACCGGACAGGCCCTGGCCAACCATGCCGGCGTCAGGGGTCTTGTAAATGGTGACAGCGCCGATCAGTTCGGACGGGTACTGGTCGAATTCCACGCTGCGGTTGTCGCCGGTGGAGACTTGCTCGCGGCCGTTCAGCAGGGTGGTGGCGAAGTCCGGCGACAGGCCGCGGACGGAAATGTTTTGTGCACGGCCGGCTACGCGTTGCGCGGCCAGGCCTGGCAGGCGGGCGATGGATTCCGCGATGGAGGTATCCGGCAGCTTGCCGATATCTTCCGCGGAAATGGCCTCGACGATGGAAGTCGCGTTTTTCTTGACGGAGATCGCGTCCTCAATACCGCGGCGGATGCCGGACACGGTCACAGTTTGCATCGGCGCCTCGGCTGCCTGGCCGGTGGTCGTAGTCTGCGCGTACGCAGAGCCCGCGAAAGCGGATACAAATACAGCACACCCAGCCGCAACCGGACTCAGTCGGAAAGCGGTATTGCCTCGCTTGTTGGCGAAGATAGTCATCAAAGTCCCCTCACTCATTAAACATTTCTTTCCCGCAACCTACACAGACCGGTTTATTTCGACTACACGGGAATCCTTGGAAAGCGAACGCTCTTACGGACGCTCTGAGGCGGATTCTGTACTAAAACTAGATTTGGTGTCAATGAATGGCCGTCATCATTACTGTGTATTTCTGCCTTTCCCTGAAGCCTCCCTCTGGCATTTTGGGTACGCACGTTGTATTTCGGCTACAGAATTAGACAAATGGACGTGTAGTAGAACTACATGCCATTTACGTGTATTGTCGGGGCCATAAGACGTTCCAACCGGAGACATGATGAAGAGAACCACTTTTGCCGCCCTGCTTGGCATCACCCTGCTGCATGCTGCTTACGCTGCCCCGCCTACTGTCCAGCATATGGAACCGCCATTCTGGTGGGCGGGCATGCAGAACCCCAAGCTGCAGCTGATGGTGAATGCGCCGAAGGTGGCCGACCTTGAACCGTTCATCGACTATCCCGGCGTGAGGATCGCCAGCGTCAGCCGGGTAGCCAACCGCAATTACCTGTTCATCGACCTGGTGCTGGCGCCGGACGTGGCGCCAGGCCGCTTCGATATCCGCTTCACGGCGCCTGGCAAGCAAAGCCTTACTTATAGTTACCAGTTGCTGGCACGCGCGCCCGGCTCGGCGCAGCGCCAGGGTTTCAACAGTTCCGACGCGATTTACCAGGTCATGCCGGACCGCTTCGCCAACGGCAATCCGGGCAACGACAACATGCCCGGCATGCCGGACAAGGCCAACCGTGCCGAAGGCAGCGGCCGCCACGGCGGCGACCTGGCCGGCATGGCGGCGCACCTGGACTATGTGAAGGACATGGGCTTCACCCAGATCTGGCCGACACCGCTGGTGGAGAACAACCAGGACAACTACTCCTATCACGGCTACGCGGCAACCGACCATTACAAGATCGACGCTCGCTACGGCAGCAACGAGGATTACCGCGCCTTCGTGACGCAGGCCCGCGCGCGCGGCATCGGTGTGATACAGGATGTGGTGCTGAGCCACATCGGCAGCCGCCACTGGTGGATGAAAGACATGCCGATGCAGGACTGGCTTAGCTACGACGGCAAGTACACACCGACCGCGCACCACCGCGTCGCCAACATCGACCCATACGGCAGCAAGGAAGATGCGCGCAACTTCACCCAGGGCTGGTTCGGGCCGCATATGCCGGACATGAACCAGACCAATCCCTACGTGGCGAACTACCTGATCCAGAACAATATCTGGTGGATCGAATATGCCGGCTTATCGGGTCTGCGCGTGGATACCTACGGCTATTCCGATACCGACTTCCTCACCGAATGGTCGAAGCGGGTACTGGCGGAATACCCGAACCTGAACATGGTCGGCGAGGAATGGAGCACCCGCATTCCGATCGTGGCGCGCTGGCAGTCCCTGAACGCACCAAGCATGATGGACTTCCCCCTCAATGACGTGCTGCGCAAGGCGCTGGGCGATACCGACGGCACCTACCGCCTGTACGATATTTACGAGACGCTGGCGCAGGATTACCTCTACCCCAACCCATCAAACCTGGTGCTGTTCGAGGGTAATCACGACCTGGCGCGCAGCTTCAGCATGGTGAACGACGACCCTGCGATGCTGCGCATGGCACTGGCCTTTACGCTGACCGTACCGCGCATTCCGCAGTTCTATTACGGCACCGAGATCCTGATGCCAAGCACCGTGAAGGGCCGTGACGACCCTTCCTACCGCCGCGATATGCCGGGCGGCTGGGCGGGCGACAAGGTGAACGCCTTCACCGGAGAGGGCCTGAGCAGCGAACAGCGCGAGATGCAGGCCTTCGTGAAGAAGCTGGCCAACTGGCGCAAGACTTCCAGTGCGGTCCAGCGCGGGAAGATGATGCAGTATGGGCCGGAGCAGGATACCTATGTGTACTTCCGTTATGACGGCAAGCAGAAGGTCATGGTGGCCCTGAACAAGAATGCCAAGGACGTCACGCTCGAAGCGGACCGCTTCCGCGAAATGCTGGCCGGCGTTCGCAGCGGCACCGACGTGATCACGGGCCGCCGCATTCCTTTGGCCGGCAAGTTCACGCTCCCCGCCCGCTCGGTGCTGGTGATGGAGGTGCAGTAATGCCACGCCGTTCACCACTGGCGGCGGTGATTGCGGCGGGCTTCGCTGTCGCGGGCGCGCTGGGGGGCGGCCCGGCGCTGGCCAATACCAGCGTCGAACTGCCGTTCGGCGCCTACAAGGCAATCTTTGCGACGCCGGACGCGCCAGCGACACTGCGCAGCTACAGCCAGTCCACCACGATGCCGCTGCGCGACAACGCAGTGCAATCCATCCA
>JBCNOX010000566.1:0-3703 GCA_039593645.1 Pseudoduganella sp. | reverse complement strand
GGCGATCCGGCCGCCGTGCTGCTGCACCACCTGCTGGGCGATTGCCAGGCCCAGTCCATGTCCGTCCACGTCCTTTTCCGTGCTGCTGCTGCGGTAGAAGGGCTGGAAAATCTTCCCCAAGTCTTCCGGCGCTACGCCAGGGCCCCTGTCCATGACGCGGATGCGGATGAAGCGCGCGTCGAGCGCCGTTTCCACTTCCACTTTGCCGCCGGCGGGGCTGTGCTTGATGGCGTTGCGGACCACGTTTTCGATGGCGCGCGCCAGGAGCTCGGGTTGTCCGTTCAGTTGGGCGTCGGCGGTGCCGGTGATGGCGACTTCGCGGCCGTTGCTGGCGGCTTCGAATTTCGCGTCCTGCAGGATGTCGTCGAGCAGTTCGCCGATGCTGAATTCCTGCCCGGGTGCGTCGAAGGCGCCGGCTTCCAGGCGGGACAAGGTAAGGAGCTCGCCGACCAGTCTGTCCATGCGTACGCTTTCGCGCTCGATGCGCTCCATCGAGGCGGCTGCCTTGTCGGGCTGCTGGTGGGCCAGGCCGATGGCTGCCTGCAGGCGCGCCAGCGGCGAGCGCAGTTCGTGCGAGACGTCGTGCAGCAGGTTCTTCTGGCCGTCCAGCAGGGTGCGCAGGCGGGCTGTCATGCGGTCGAAATCGCGGCCCAGGGTGGTCAGTTCGTCGCCGCCGGCACGCGGCTTGGCCGTGAAGCGCGGGGCGAGGTCGCCGCTTGCCGCGGCATCGAAGGCCTGACGCAAGGCACGGATGGGACGGGCGAAGTACCACGCGAGCAGGGCGGCGAACAGCAGGCTTGCCAGCACGGCGGCGCCAATCGGGATGAAGGGCGTCAATGGCCGGAAACGTGGCGGCGGGCCGCCAGGTTCGCCGCGGCCAGGCGCGGGGCCGGGATCCGCGCTTGGACCTGGGCCGGGTCCAGCAGCCGCCAGGCCAACCCCAGCGCCGGGTGGCAGCGTATGCGGATTCGGGCTGCCTGGCGGTGGCGGGGGCAGGTGCCGGGCTTCCTGGCGGCGGAAGGCGCGTGGGTCGAGCCCAGGGATTCCGGAACCGGCAAGCAGGGCGCGCGAATCGGGCGCATCAAGCACCCCCTGGTGGCGGCGGGAAGGCAGGAACAGCAGGTAGCGCTGGCCGTTTGGCGCAGTGACCTGGCGCACGCCGCGCGGGTCCGGGCTGGCCAGCATCTTCTGCGCTTCCGACAGCATGTTCGGTGTCGTGATGCGGCCCAACAGCTCCTTGCCATCGTCGCCAACCGCATACACGCGGTGCCGGGGCATATTCTCCAGTAGCTGGCGCAATCCTTCGGTACCGCCAAAGGCCAGGGTCGCGGCTGCGGACTCGATCGACATCTCCGCCGGCGGGCCGGTCTCGATATCCGAAGGACGCGCTTCAGCGGCGGCGCGCGCCTTGAGCCACACGGCGCCGCCAATTGCGGCGGTAGCGGCAACTTGCGCGAGCAGGATCGAAAAGAAGAACTTCCAGAACAGGCGGCCCACGGCTTACTCCCGGATCAGCTGGTAGCCCAGGCGGTACACGGTTTGCAGGCAGGAGCGCCCGTCCGAAATGGAACCCAGCTTGTGCCGCAAGCTGCTCATATGAACGTCGATATTGCGGTCGAAGCGCGCCATCGGGCGCCCCAGCCCCTGCTCGGACAACACGTTCTTGCTGACCGGCTTGCCCGCATTGCGCGCCAACACTTCAAGCAGGTTGAATTCGGTGCTGGTCAGTTCCAGCGGCACGCCGCCCCACGCTGCGCGGCGCTGTTCCGGCCACATGGTGAGCTGGCCCACAACAAGCGGACCGCTGCCGCTGTCCGGCACCGCTTGCGTGCGGCGCAAGATGGCCCGGATGCGGGCAGTCAGCTCACGCGGCGTGCATGGCTTGGTGACGTAATCGTCCGCGCCCAGCTCGAGGCCGACGATGCGGTCGGTATCGTCGCCGCGCGCCGTCAGCATCAGGATAGGCATCTGGCTCACCGCGCGGATGCGGCGCAATGTTTCGAGGCCATTCATGCGCGGCATCATCACGTCGAGGACCGCGATGGCATATGCCCCCGTCAGCGCGCAGGCAGTGCCGGCCACGCCATCATGGGCGGTACTGACTTCGAAGCCTTCCTGCGCCAGGTATTCCTGGAACATGCCGACCAGTTCGACGTCATCATCAATCAACAGGACCTTGTTCATGGCGCCCATGATAACAAATGGCTCCTGCCGGGTTCCTCGATCTTTACACGTTTTTACCTGCCACTTACCGCGCTTTACAGGCCGTAGCCAGAGAATGGAATCTCACCATCACTACTGGAGATTCACAATGAATAAAAGCAAATTGACCCAGCTGTTGCTGACCACCGCCATGGCATTGCCACTGCTGGCCCGGGCAGAGGATGCCATGCCGCCGGAGGGCGACCGGCCCCCGCTGGCAGGTCCACGTGGCGACGGCCCACGCGGTGAATTCCCGGGCGGCCGTCACGGCGGCCATTTCGGCGCGCCAGGCTTGCCATTCCTGCATGGCCTGGAACTGACGGATAGCCAGCAGGACAAGCTGTTCCAGCTGATGCACAATCAGGCGCCATACCTGCGCGAACAGCATCGCGCCCACGAGAAGGCGATGCGCGCCCTGCATGAGATGGGCGATGCCGAAAAGTTCGATGACGCTGCCGCCGCCAAGCTGGCGCAAGCCGCTGCGCAGGCGCAGGCCAACCTGACCCTGTCCCACATCCGTACCCACCAGAAGGTGCTGGCCCTGTTGACCCCTGAGCAACGCAAGCAGTTGGAAGAGCGCAAGGCCCGTCACCAGCGAGGAGGCTTCAATGAACATTAATTCACTCAGTATCGGCAGCTACACCGGCCAGCTTTCCACCAACGGCGCCGGGCAAACGCGCCAGGCGCCGCCGCCACCGCCACCTGGCCCGCCACCGGGCGAAGGCGGTTTTATCAACGCGATCGGTTCGGCGCTGGAATCGCTTGGCGTGACCGACGTTGCGGCCACGGACAAGGAAAGCGCAGCATCCTCGCTGGGCAGCTTCCTGCAAGAGCTCATGACCTCCCTGCACGAGCAGGGTGAGGCCAACGGTGCTGGCGTGGAAGGCTCCGGCGCCCGCGGCGGTCCAGGTGGCCCCGGCCGCCTGGCGGAAGACCTGCAAAGCCTGATCTCCTCGTTGCAAAGCGACTCCGAAACCGGGCAGTCGTCGTCGCTGGAGTCCTCGTTCTCCTCGCTGCTCTCCGCCCTCGGCACGGACAGCAGCGATTCCAGCAGCAAGCTGGTCAGCTTCCTGCAAACACTCGCGGACAAGCTGCCGCAAGCGGGCAGCAGCGGCAACCTGGTTAACACCACAGCATAAAAGGAAACTACATGGACGCACATCACCATGGCCTGGCGGGGGACCTGGACGCTATGATGAACATGGCCAGCCGCCGCCGTCGCTCGCTGCGATGGCTGCTGGCCGGCGCCGCCACGCTGCCGCTGATGGCTTGCGGCGGCGGTTCGGACAGCAGGGACAGCGGCAGCAGCACCGGCACCGGCAGCTCCGGAACCAGTACCGGCACGGCGACCGGAAGCTGCACGGTGATTCCCGAAGAAACCGGCGGTCCGTACCCCGGCGACGGCACCAACAGCAATGCCAGCGGCATCGTCAACGTGCTGACGCAAAGCGGCGTGGTACGCAGCGATATCCGCAGCAGCTTCAATGGCGCCAGCGGTACG
>JBCNOX010000565.1:0-3703 GCA_039593645.1 Pseudoduganella sp. | reverse complement strand
AGCGCTGGCTGGAAGGCCGTGTGCGCACCGAAGGCTGGCGCGAAACCGCCCAGCGCTACATCCCCGAGATGCGCGCGAAGGGAGCGGAAGTCATCGTGGCGATCTCGCACGCGGGGCTGGATGGCGCGGCCTACGCGCCCTCGATGGAGAACGGCAGCCTGTACGTGGCGCAGGTGCCGGGCATCGATGCCCTGTTGCTGGGACATTCGCACGACGTATTCCCGAATGCGGCTAGCAAGGCCGCCGGCTTCAATTTGCCTGACGTGGACAAGGTGCGGGGCAGAGTGCATGGCGTGCCGACCGTAATGCCAGGCCTGTGGGGCAAGCACCTGGGCGTGATCCAGCTCGCGCTGCGCCACGATGGCAAGCGCTGGCTTGCCGACGCGGGCGCGGCGAAGGTGGAAACGCGCAGCATCCAGCGCCCCGACCGCAGTTTCGTCGAGCCGGACCCGGAAGTGGCCGCGCTGGTCAAGGCCGAACACGAAGCCACCATCGCCTACGTCAAGACGCCGATTGGCGATACGGACTTCCGCATGTCGGCCTACTTTGCCGATGTTGGTGACGTTTCGGCGATCCAGGTTGTGAACCAGGCGCAGGCTGACTACGTGCGGCGCCACATCCAGGCCAATATGCCGCAATATGCGCAGTTGCCGGTGCTGTCGATGTCCGCGCCATTCAAGACCGGCGCGGCAGGCGTGGCCGACTACACCGATGTCGCTCCCGGCAAACTGGCCCTGAACAACGCCGCCGACCTGTACCTGTACCCGAACGACCTGCACGCCGTGAAGGTCGACGGTGTGGCGCTCAAGGCCTGGCTGGAGAAAGCCGCCGGGCGTTTCAATACCATCGATCCGACGCGCAGCGAACCGCAGGAGCTGGTGAATCCAGGCTTCGCAGGCTTTAACTTCGACATGCTGACCGACCCGGACGTGCGCTACCAGATCGACGTGACACAGCCACTTGGCCAGCGCATCAAAGGCCTGTCATGGCGCGGCCAGCCGGTGCGCGCGGACCAGGAATTCATCGTCGCGACCAACAATTTCCGCGCCAGCGGTGGTGGCGGCTTCCCTGGGCTGGATGGCAGCAAAACCATTTTCGCTTCGCCGGACAATAACCGTGCGGTGCTGATCGACTACATCAAGTCGGTGCAGCACTTGACCCGCGCCGCCAACGGATCGGCGCGCAGCTGGCGCTTTGCGCCGGTGGCAACGCGCGGGCCGGTGATGTTCCGTTCCGCCCCCGGCAAGCTGGCGCTGGCGCAGGAAGCTGGCCTGGGTTTTGTGCGGGAGCTTTCTTTGGACGGACAGTATGAGATTGTGCTGGACGGGGGTTAGCCAGCCTTCAACGTTTTGAGCCGTTCGACAGCGTTGAAGTTTTTCGGGTTCAGTTCCAGCGAACGGTTGTAGTTGCGGATGGCATCTTCCCGTAATCCGGCCTCCGCCTGCGCTTCGCCCAGGCTGTCGAACAGGTTTGCATCTTGCGGGATCAACTGAGTGCCGAATTGGAAGATGGCGATGGATTCTTTCTGTTTGCCCATGCGCAGCAGCTCGTAGCCCCAGCTGTTGATTATGTCCGCGTCGAGGGTAAAGCTGGCGCCTTTGCCTTGCATCTCCTTGTAGATTGCGTGCGCCTGATCGAAGCCGCGTGCCGCCAGCTGTGCGGCAAACGCTTCGCGGGTCAGCGGAGCGGATTTGGCGCGGCGAACGTCCATCGACATCATGTGCGGCGGCACGCCGTTGGCGACTGGTTTCTTGTCAAGGAACGCTGCCGCACTGGCATCCTGTTTCAGGTAGGCATTCAGGAACTGCAATACATAGCGGGATACCCAGCCATAGGCGGTAGAAACTTCGTCACGTGTGTAGTCGCCCAACTCGGATTCAGGAAGAAAGTGCAAATTGTCGGATGCAAAATGGCCGTGCGTCATGGGATGCATGGTGGCGATCATGACATCGCTGTACTCCATTTTATTAAGCAGGTTGTACGAGATGTTGGCTCCTGAGCGATTCAGCATTTCCAGTGTGCGTGGTTTCTGTGCGAAGTAGATCAGGGGAATCGGCAAGCGCGCTGGGTTGACGTAATGGATGGCGTCCTTGCCACCGTCCACCATTTGCGGGAAGTATCGCACCGAACCATCCAGCATGATCAGTGCCTTGATGCGGTCGTCGCGTGCGGCAGCAGCGACGTTGGACAATCCGCCCCAGCTGAAGCCGGCGACGGCGATCCGGCTCATGTCGGTATGCTTCATTGTAGCGGCATAGGAGAGCAGGTAGCCGATATCGCTGGCCTGCGCCTCTACGCCGGCGATATCGGTGGTCATTGCGCGCGACTGCGTGCCCATGGATGCGCTTGCGATGACGATGTAGCCATGGCTGGCCAGGTATTCACACAGATCCGGGTTCTCGCTGGCAGCGGCGCTAAAGCTTGGTGCATAAACCACTACCGGGAATTTGCCGCTCTTTTCGGGCACATCTCGCATTGCCCACATTGGTCGTGCCAGTTCTTTCGCAGCAAGCGGGAACCGCGCCTGGTTGTCGGCAATCCGGCGCGCGGTGGCGCTCTTGACTGCCGCTGCATCAAGCGTGAAATTGTCTTCGGTGGCGCGGGTAGCCAGGTAGTCCTCAATGGTAACGTGCTTGCCACGGGCGGCGGCGGGATACCAGACCAGCATCTGCATTGGGCGTGCTCGCTCGCCGGAATTTGGCTGGCCGGTCACCAGCGAGACGCGGGTTTTGAACACGCGCGACTGGTCGTACTGCTGGATGATTTTCAGTCCTACTGCGTGGGGGCCAGGTTCGTTCTTGAATTCGAAAGTGTCGGCTGCGTGGGCGATGCCGGCGGCCATGAGGAGCATGGCAAACAGGGAGCGGATCATGTTCGGCGGGGATGGTTGGGGAGGGCCGAGTATATCCGGCCGGCACCGCCCCAATTCTCGCCGATTGTCACCTGATTAATGCGGCTTGCGCTTTTCCCACTGGACGAGAATAAACGGGCTGACGACGCTGGCCCACAGGTTGGCGTCGCTGGCGATCCATTCCTGGCACTGCTGGTCGGAGACTTTGGCGAGTTGGCCAGCTTCCATCCATGCCGAAATGCTGGCTTTGTCGTCGTGGGCGATGCGCACGGCGACATCCACCAGGTCCAGTTCATCGGCCACCCACACCACATTGCCCTGGGCGAAGTGCTTGAGCAGTTCGCTCCACGGGATGCGGGCGGTTTCGCGGTTCACTTTGGCGCGGAGCTCTGCGTCTTTTTCTGGTTTCAGCTGCATTTTCAACTCTTAAATCGTGGGGATCTGCTCGACGATGGCCGCCGGCGAACCCCGCCATGTTAACCGATACGCCGGGCCTTTGCGAACATTGCCCACCAGTGCCGGGCGGAAGCAGGCGAGGTTGGTGCCGCCTTCGCGCCGCACGCTCGGGTAGATGATGCCGGTCGAGCCTTCGGCCAGCAGGCTGCGTGCCAGGCGTTGCGAGGCGACGTAGCTGTCCGGGTCCAGGCAATCGGCATATTCCGGCTGGCCGCAGATATCGTGGAACTGGGCGCTGAAGTCCGAGAGCAGGGCCTGGTAGCTGACGCTGTCGTCGAAGCGGTCGATCTCGGCATATTCCACCGTTTTGTGGAAGATCACTTCCGCCAGGGCCGTTTCGTGTTCAAAGGCGCAATACCAGGCGCCGCGCTGGCCGTCGTTGAAGCGGCTGCCTTG
>JBCNOX010000564.1:0-3707 GCA_039593645.1 Pseudoduganella sp. | reverse complement strand
CAGTCCAGTCATCGCAAGCGAAAGCAGTTACATTGCGTGTATACAGGGATAATGCAGCAGCCGTCGCTCTCTACGCCAGCCTGGGATTCTGCGAAGTGACCGCGGAATCCTCGGACCAGTTGCTCTTCATGAAAAAGCCACATTCTGAATGAACCGATGCCGATCACTCCATTTCACTTTGGCCCAGGCGCAGCCATTCACGCTATCGCTCCGCAACGAGTCAGCTTCATTGCGTTCTGCAGCGCGAATGTGCTGATCGACATCGAGCCACTCTATTACATAGGCACCGGGCAATTCCCGCTTCACCGGTTCTTCCACACCTATATTGGAGCAACACTCATTGCTATGCTCACCATTGCGCTGTTTTGCGCAGCGCGAGGTCTCCGCCTGCCGAACCTGTTTGGCTGGCGCGACTTGAGCATCGCCAGCGTAGCCGCCGGGGCGGTCTTAGGCAGCTACACTCACGTCATATTCGACAGCTTCATGCACGCGGATATCAGGCCGTTCGCGCCACTCAGCGAGTCAAATCCACTCTTGAACCTTATCCCTCTGGGTACCCTGCATTGGTCGTGCGCATTTGCCGGTGCGATCGGAATAGCGATTCTGCTTCTGCGAAAACTGCATGACGAACGCGAATAACTCCACCTCACATGAAGTAAGCCAAATGATTACATGCTACCTCCGCTACATCATCGATCCTTATAAGCTCAAGGAATTTGAACACTACGGTAAAACCTGGATTCCGCTCGTCGAAAAGTTTGGCGGCACACACCACGGATACTTCCTGCCATCGGAAGGCACGAACAACGTCGCGCTGGCGATGTTTTCCTTCCCAAGCCTGGCGAAGTATGAGGAATACCGGATCAAATCCCTTGAAGATCCGCAATGCCAGGCCGCGTTCAAATATGCGGAAGACACTCGCTGTATTGTCAGCTACGAGCGAAGCTTCTTCCGTCCAGTATTCGCTTAGAAAATACTTTAACCTTGACTCGGCGCAGCTCGAGGTCTAAACCATATAGGCGAAGCCATTGAGGAGCACACATGCCCGTAATCCGCGCCTCGCAGAGGCAAGTCGAGACTATTGAAACTTCAGCGCCCGGCGTGCTGAATCGTGAGGAGTGGATCAGTGAACCTGGCGAGCTGTCACAGTTTGGCGCGTTTATTCATGTCCTCATGCCCGGCACACGGTCGTCCATCAAGCACTGGCATGAATCGGAAGATGAACTGGTGTACATCCTTGATGGCGAAGTGACTCTCGTCGAAGGTGAGACTGAATCGATCCTCGGCCCGGGCGACGCGGCGGCTTTCCCGCAGGGTAGCCAGATTGGGCACTTTCTCTGGAATAGGAGCCGATCGCCGGTTCAATGCCTGGTTATCGGGACCAGGGCACAGTCCGACCGCATCACGTACCCGGACCACGACCGCGTACTGCATCGCGACAGGTCGCAGCCTGACGATATCTGGACCGACTCTTCTGGCCGCGTTGCCGAGAGCCCTTATAAGCGATGGACACCATGAGCGAGCTCGATCAACTGGAAGGAGTGCTTCGCGCACGGCCTGCCGACCTCACAATTGAACAGCGCAGGGAGATTTGCGATGCGCTGGCCGAGCGCTATCCAACGCCGGCAGACGTGGAAGTTACACCCGTCGATGCCAACGGTGTTCCGGCCGAATGGACCTACACACCGGCCGCACGCGAAGACGGCGCCATTCTCTATCTGCACGGCGGTGGCTTCGTTTGGGGCTCCCTGGCAAGCCATCGGCATTTCGTCAGCGAACTGGGTCGCGCGGCGGAAATGAAAACGCTGGCATTGGATTACCGGCGCGCGCCGGAATTTCCGTTCCCCCATGCGCTCGAGGATGCCGTCAATGGCTATAAATACCTGCTCGACCGCAGCCGGAAAATTGCGGTTGCTGGCGATAGCGCAGGCGCCGGCCTGGCGGTGGCCATGCTGGTGCGTTTGCGCGAACTGGACTTGCCCCAACCCGCGAGCGCGGTTCTGTTCTCGCCATGGACCGATATGACCATCTCGGCCAGCAGCTACGTTCGCAACGCGGAACGGGATCCGGTTCTGAACCGGGATCTCATGCTCTTCCTCGCCGAGCAATACCTGGGGGACCGGGAAAAGAACACACCCCTTGCCTCACCTGTTTTCGCCGAACTGCATGGCATCGCCCCCCTCAACATCTTCGTCGGCGCGACCGAAGCGCTACTGGATGACTCAATCGCCCTCGCCCGCGCCGCCACCCTTGCCGATGTTCGCGTGCGCCTGGACATATGGCCGAAGATGTTCCACTTCTGGCCCCACTACTATCAGGAACTCGCGGAAGGCAGGCAAGCCCTGGAAATGGCAGGGGCACTCTTGCGCGAGGCGGTGGCCAGGTGATTTGGCCAGGCGTCCACATGCCTGTCGTGTCCGGCGCCACCGGCCCCTGATTTACCTTGACCTGGTTTAGATTTGATAAGATTCGTTCGAACTTACTCGGCGCCCCGCCATGACCTTTTGTGAAACGAGCACTTTTCATCTGCACCCAAAACCGCTTGCGCAGCCCGACGGCGGAACATGTTTTCGCGAGCTGGCCGGATGTGGAGACCGACTCGGCGGGCCTGGGCAATGATGCTGACGTGCCGCTATCGACCGAGCAGATCGCGTGGGCGAACATCATCTTCGTAATGGAAAAGGCTCATCGCAACCGCCTCTCCAGGAACTTCAGGACACATTTGAACGGTAAGCGTGTGATCTGCCTCGATATCCCGGACGATTACGAATACATGCAACCCGAGCTGATTCGCCTTCTGGAAATCAAAGCCGGCAAGTTCCTGCGCTAAAAATCCCGAGGAGAATGGCGATGCCTACCAAAAGCGTTGACGGCTATGAGATCGAATTCACAGGCGAACTGCTGGAGGGGACAACGCAATGGGGCGCCTACGTTTCCATCTTCGCCCCTTCCGCCAACCCGATGCATATGACCCACATCTATCCAAAGCGGCGCGTGTCGGCAGACCTCACCTTACCGGACCAGCATGCCGCCGAAGCCGAGGCGGAGCGCGCTGCCCTCAAGATCCTGGAAGACTTGCGCTCCTGATTACATGACCCAGTCCCACAATACCAAATTCACGCTCGGCCGGCAGCTCCGCACCTGCGCAATCCTGTCCGCAATTGCCATCGCGATCATCATTCTGCTGCACGACCGGCCGTATTTGGACAAGCTGCTGGCCGGCCTGCCGCTGTTGCAGCAAGCTGGCATCGGCCTGGGTGTGGGCGTGCTGTATTGGGCCTGCGGCGTCATCGGGTTCAAGTATGCCGCCGGGCGCAAGACCGCCAGGTCCACCGCCGACAGCTATAGCCGCCTGGACTTGCGAGGCTGGAATCCGGTCTGGATCGCATTAGCCGCGGGCTTTGGCGAAGAGCTGCTGTTTCGCGGTGCATTGCAGCCCTTGCTGGGAATATGGCTCACATCTGCCCTGTTCGTTCTTGCCCATATCAAGGCATATCGATTCACTGAGCTCAGTAGCCGCGTGCTGCTCCAGGCGGTAAGCATTTTCGCCGTCAGCGTGGTCCTCGGTTGCATTGCGCACTATGCAGGGCTGGTCACCGCCATGATTATTCACGCCGCCGTCGACATTGCTGGCCTGTACGCAATCCGCCGCATGGCGGCGCAAACGCCGGTGACTGCCTGACTAGTGCGCGTGCAGCAGGTCGTTA
>JBCNOX010000563.1:0-3709 GCA_039593645.1 Pseudoduganella sp. | reverse complement strand
GCGGCACCATCGATAGCGCTGCTTTTTCCAGGAGCGAACGATGCCTGACCGCCGAAGTTTCCTGCAATCCGCGCTGGCCATGGTCGGCGCCACGCAAGTGCCTGCCGCCAACGGGGCCCCAGCGCCGGCCGTACCGGCGGTGCCCGCCGCGCCACCCCGGCCGCTCAAGCTGAACATCAATGGCCGCGACTACAGCCTGTCGCTGGAACCGCGCGTGACGCTGCTCGACGCCCTGCGCGAACATATCGGCCTGACAGGCACCAAGAAGGGCTGTGACCGCGGCCAGTGCGGCGCCTGTACCGTGCTGGTCGACGGCCGCCGTATCAATGCCTGCCTGACGCTGGCCGTGATGCATGAAGGGCAGCGCATCACTACCATCGAAGGCCTGGCGCAAGGCGACACGCTGTCGTCGATGCAGCAAGCCTTCCTCGAACACGATGCCTTCCAGTGCGGCTATTGCACGCCGGGGCAGATTTGCTCGGCGACGGCGCTGCTGGACGAAATGCGTGCCGACGGCGCCGGCTTCACAGGCGACGAAATCCGCGAGCGCATGAGCGGAAATCTCTGCCGCTGCGGCGCCTATCCGAATATTGTCGCCGCCATCCGCGAAGTGGCGCTGCGGCGCAGCTAAGCGAGCGCGCCATGCAATCCATCTACTACGAGCGAGCCCGTGACGCGGAGGAGGCCTTGCGCCTGGCGCAGCAGGATGGCGCACGCTTCATTGGCGGCGGGACCAACCTGCTGGACTTGATGAAAGGCGATGTCGAGCACCCGCTGCGGGTGGTGGACATCACCCATGCAGGCCTGGACCGGATCGACGAACTGCCCGGCGGCGGCCTGCGCATCGGCGCTGGCGTACGGAACGCCGATGCGGCACGCAATGCTGTCGTTCGCGAGCGCTACCCTTTGCTGGCGCAAGCGATGCTGTCCGGCGCCTCCGCGCAGCTGCGCAACATGGCGACCATGGGCGGCAACCTGATGCAGCGCACGCGCTGCCCGTATTTCACCGACACGTCCTTCAGCCATTGCAATAAACGCCAGCCCGGTTCCGGCTGCGATGCTCGCGAAGGAAACCAGCGCATGCATGCCATCCTCGGCGCGAGCCCGGACTGCGTGGCGGTTAACCCTTCCGACATGAGCGTCGCATTGGCGGCGCTGGACGCCGTGGTGCTCCTGCGCGGCCCGCAAGGCAATCGCGAGGTGGCGCTGGTCGACTTCCACCGGCTGCCCGGCGATGCGCCGCAACGGGACACGGTACTGCAGCCCGGCGAGCTGATTCTGGCGATCGACCTGCCGCCTTCGCGCATGGCGCGCCACAGCCACTATCTCAAGCTGCGCGACCGCGCCAGCTATGCCTTTGCGCTGGTGTCCGTGGCCGCTGCGCTGGAGATGGATGGCGGCACCGTGCGCCAGGCGCGCATCGCACTTGGCGGCGTTGCGCACAAGCCTTGGCGTCGGCCCGAGGCGGAAGCCATCTTGCAAGGCCGCCAGCTGGACGAGGCGCAATGCCGCGCTGCCGCCCAACGCCTGCTGGAAGGTGCGCGGCCGCTGGAAGGCAATCGCTTCAAGGTCGAACTGGCGCAGCGCGCCATCGTGCGGACCCTGCGCATTGCAGCGGAGGGTGCATGAAACTGACCGGACAAGCCACTCCCCGTATCGACGGCCGCCTGAAGGTGACCGGCGCCGCCACCTTTTCCGCCGAACACGCCGTGCCGCGCGTGGCGCACGCGGTGCTGGTACTCAGCACCATCGCCAAAGGCCGTATCAGCGTAATCGACATGGCGCGCGCAAGCGGCATGCGCGGCGTGCTGGCGATCATGTCGCACAAGAATGCGCCACGCCTGCCGCGCGAGAAGCCAGGCGGCGAGGAGCAAAAGCCTCCACCGCCCAAACTGAACCTGCTGCAGGATGACGAAATCAAGTACAACGGCCAGCCGATCGCCGTGGTGGTCGCGGAAACGCTGGAACAGGCGCAGGACGCGGCACGCGCCATCAAGGTCCGCTATGCACCGCAGCCGGCGTTGCTGAATTTCCAGCAAGCCAAACGCAAGCTGCGCAAACCGAAGGAGCAGCCGGACCGCCCCATGCAGACGGAGCGAGGCAATGTACAGGCTGGCCTGTCGCAGGCGGCGCAGCGCATCGACGTCCTGTACACCACGCCGATCGAAAACCATAATCCGCTGGAGCCGCACGCCACCATCGCTGCCTGGGAAGGCGATCACCTTACGCTGTATGACGCCACGCAATATGTCTCTGGCGTGAAAAAGAATTGCGCCCGCGCGCTAGGCATCCCGCCGGAAAAGGTGAGGGTGATATCGCCCTACGTTGGCGGCGGCTTTGGCTGCAAAGGCAATATGTGGTCGCACGTAGTGCTGGCCGCGATGGCCGCGCGCATGGTGGGGCGTCCCGTCAAGCTCGCGCTCGAGCGGCCGCAGATGTACGCGCCGGTTGGTGCGCGACCAATGACGGAACAGCGCTTCCGCGTTGGCGCCAGCGCCGATGGGCATCTGCTGGCAATGGTGCACGACACGATTTCCCACACCTCGGTGCAGGACGACTTCACCGAACCATGCGGCTCGCCGACCCGCATGATGTATGCCTGCGACAGCCTGCAGACCACGCAGCAACTGGCGACGCTGAACGTCGGCGTGCCGACCTATATGCGCGCCCCGGGAGAAGCGACCGGCAGCTTTGCCCTGGAATGCGCCATCGACGAAATGGCCTACGCGCTGAATATGGACCCGGTAGCGCTGCGGCTGCAGAACTACGCAGAGCAGGACCCCGAAAAGAATATTCCTTTCTCGGCCAAGCAGCTGCGCGAATGCTACAAGGTGGCGGCGGAGCGCTTTGGTTGGGCCAGGCGCACTTCGGCACCACGTTCGATGAAGGCCGGACGCACGCTGGTTGGCTGGGGCATGGCTACCGCCACCTATCCCGCCAACCGCATGCCGGCCAAGGCCTGGGCCAGCATCGCACCGGACGGTACGGCGCTGGTACGCTGCGGTTCGCAGGATATCGGCACCGGCACCTACACCATCATGACCCAGGTGGCAGCCGATGCGCTTGGCCTGCCGCTGGAAAAAGTTCGCTTTGAATTGGGCGATACGGAGATGCCGGAAGCGCCCGTGTCAGGCGGCTCGATGACCGCAGCCAGCATCGGCCCCGCCGTACATCGCGCCTGCGTCGCCGCGCGCGACAAGCTCTTGGCTATGGCGGTGGCCGACAAGGCATCGCCGCTGCACAGTTTCAATCCCGCCGAAGTCGAGGTGGCTGGCGGCTGGCTGCGCCTGCGCGCCACACCGGAACGCGGCGAGCCAATGGCTGCGGTCATCGCTCGCAACGGCGGACAGTCCGTGACCGGTGATGCTGAAGCCAAGCCGGGCGAGGAGAAGAAGCAGTATTCCATGCATTCCTTTGGCGCCGTCTTCGTGGAGGTAAATGTTGACCCTGATCTTGGCACCGTGCGCGTACCCCGTATCGTGGCGTGTTACGACGTGGGCACCGTGCTGAATGCCAAGACTGCGCGCAGCCAGTTCATCGGCGGCATCGTGTGGGGCCTGGGCATGGCATTGATGGAAAAGACCGAGATGGATTGGCGCTACGGCCGCGCCACCAACGCCAACCTGGCTGACTACCACGTTCCCGTGAATGCCGACATTGGCGAGATTGATGTGGTGGCATTGTCGGGCAACGACACCCGGTTCAATGA
>JBCNOX010000562.1:0-3717 GCA_039593645.1 Pseudoduganella sp. | reverse complement strand
GCCCGGAATGCCGGTCGAAATAAAGGCGTCTGTCTGCTTGTTCTGCGGCTGGAGCATGTCGGCCCTGCACGAAGATTGTCGATAAGACACTATAGCATTTGTTGCCGGAATGTTTGTTTCGATTGCCTGATATTTGCGCAGAGGAAATTTTGCCAAGCAAATCAGAAGCTTACTCGGCCGCAGGGTGCCTTGTTAACAGGGTTTTCCACAGAATACGTTAACAACTTGGGATACAACTGGGGATGCCGTCGCTGCCGCCACCTGCGCCTGGATTGCGCCGGGCGCAACGCGACCCGGGCATCCGTCACCGCGATGGGATGCCGGTCGCGTTACAGGCAGCAATTGCCGGCCCTGGCGCTATTTCTGCGCCTGACCAGCCTCGGCAGGCTTGCTGTCAGCGTCGCCGGCCTTCTTGCCGTCCTTGCGCGTTTTCTTGTCCGGCACCCAGTTGCCTTTGCCATCGCGCATATGGTTGTGCGGCGAGACGGTGCGTTTCGCATCCTTTTCGGCAGGCGCGGAGGCCTCCGGTTTGCTGGCGGAGGGTTCGGACTTTGCCGGAGCATCCACGCTCCAGGCAGGCAGGGAGACAGCAAGGGCTATGCAGGCAGCAAGCAGGGTCCGGGGAAATGCCGTTTTCATCATTGCTCCTTGAAGGTTGAACAGGGATACCGCTGCCATTCACCTTACGCCGCGCGGCCGCGCGAAACCATGATCCAGATCATTGTTGGCGGGACCGCCGGACCATAGCATCGATCCCATACCTTCGACAGAAGGCCACCCGACTTTGGAGCCAATCATGTACAAGACAATCGTTGTCCACGTCAGCCCAGTCTCCGGCATGCCGGCCACCTTCGCCCTTGCCGCGCGCCTGGCCCGGCAGCATGGCGCCCACCTGGTCGGCACCGCCGTCAGCGGCTGGCTCGAACTGAACACGCTGATGGCAACCGGCGCGCCGATGGCGGTCGTGCCCACGCCTGATCCCGAGACGCTGCGCCAGGAAGCCCGCCAGCGCCTGGAAGCGTTCGAGCGCCATTGCTTCGAAGCCGCGGTCGACTCCTTCGAATCGCGCCTGCTCGACACTTCGGCCGTCGAGGCATTGGTACTGGAATCGCGTTACTGCGACCTGCTGGTCGCCGGCACCCAGGATGTGGCCGACTACGGTGTCCTGGCCCCGTCGCGCCTGCCGGGCCGCCTGGTCACCCAATGCGTGCGCCCGGTGCTGCTGGTGCCGCCCGGCCTGCGCCAGCCCGAGGCGAAGCTGGACAAGATCATGATCGCCTGGAACGGCAGCGCCGGCGCCAGCCGCGCCCTGGCCTTCGCCCTGCCCCTGGTGCAGCGCGCCTCGCAAGTGTTCATCGCCGTGGTCAATCCTGAAACGGAACGCATCGACATGGGCGCCGAGCCCGGCGCCGACCTGGCCGCCTACCTGGCCCGCCATCACCGCAACGTGCGCGTGCAGGGCCTGGACACCGTGACGGAAACCGCCAGTGCCCTATGTGAACTGGCGCGCCAACACCATGTCGACCTGCTGGTGGCCGGGGCCTATGGCCACAGCCGCATGCACGACTGGGTCCTTGGCAGCACCACCGCCAGCCTGGTCGAGCAAAGCCCGGTGCCACTGCTGATGACCCAATGAAGGACGATCGCCATGGCAGCCTGCTGCTGCTCTCGAACGAAATCCAGCTGCTGCTGTCGGAGGAACGCACGGCGCTGTCCCTGCTGCGGACCGGGATCGCCGTGTTCGCCCTGCCGCTGTCGGTACTGGGCCTGCTCATTGCCACCTCCGGCAGCTACCGCTTCCACGAAGTGGTGCTGCTGCTGTGGCCCTTGCTGGTGCTGAGCGCGGTGCTGGTGGTGCTGGGCGGCTACCTGTCGATCAAAGGCTTGCTCGAGGTCCAGCGCTGCGACCGCCGGGTGCGCGAACTGAAGGCGCGCAACCAGCAGGCTGCGCGCCTGCTGGACGGCGACGCTGCCCTGCAGCGCTAATCGAGCTTGCCGTGGTAGATCAGGTGGTAGACCAGGCCCACCAACAAGCTGCCGCCCACCAGGTTCCCCGCCAGCACCGGCAGCAGGCTGCGCAACACCACGTCCCACGCCAGGCCGCCAGCGGGCCCCTGAACCAGCATGGCCATCGGCAGCAGGTACAGGTTGGCGATACTGTGCTCGAAACCGGCGGCCACAAAGGCCGATACCGGGAACACCACGGCCACCGCCTTGTCGGTCACGCTGCGCCCGGCCATTGCCATCCACACCGCCAGGCACACCAGCGCGTTGCACAGCACGCCGAGCAGAAAGGCCTGCAGCGGCGCCTGGGCGGTCTTGGCCTGGGCGATGCGCACATATTCGGCCCCGATGGCGCCGCCATGCATGGCGGGGTGGCCGGACCAGTACACCAGCAATGCCAGCCCGCAGGCGCCAACCGCATTGCCGGCCAGGACCACCAGCCAGTTGCGCAATAGCTGGCGCCCGCTGATGCGGCGGTCCGCCCAGGCCATCACCAGCAGGTTGTTACCGGTGAACAGCTCGGCGCCGGCGACGATCACCAGCAGCAAACCCAGTGCGAACGAAAGCCCGGCCAGCAGCTGGCGCGCTGCCAGGCCAAGGCCGGCATCGGCGCGCACCACCACGCAATACATCGCGCCCAGGCCGATGAAGGCCCCGGCCAGCACTGCCAGCATGAACATGGCCTGCAGCGGCAATTGCGCCTTGGCCACGCCTGCCCGCTCGATCCGGGCAGCGATCTCGCGGGGCGCATAGGCATCCATTCCAAACTGCTCGGGCATCGTTCCCTCCCCGGAAGCGCAGGCGCCTCAATCAGCGCCGATCGGGCCGCTGAGCACCAGGCGCATGCCGACCGCTCCTTGTGCAACAGCCGGCCTCACCTCAAAGCCCAGGTGGTGCGCCAGCTGCAGCATGCGCAGGTTCTCCGGCAAGGCTTCGCCCACCAGCTCCTGCGTGCCGCGCGCACGGCAATAGCGCAGCATTTTTTCCATCAACAGCGCCCCCAGACCACGGCCCTTCAGGTCCGAGCGCACCACCACCGCGAATTCGGCCCGGATGTTGTCGGGATCGGATACGGCGCGGGCCACGCCCAGCGTTTCCGGCCCGGCGGCGCCCATGCGGGTGGCTATGAAGGCCATTTCGCGGTCGTAGTCGATCTGGGTCCAGCGTGCCAGCTGCGCCGGCGGCAGCGACTGCATCTGCGCGAACATGCGGAAGCGCACGTCTTCCGGCGTCAGCGCGGCAAAGAAGGCGCTGTGCTGCGGCGCGTCTTCCGGGCGGATCGGGCGCAGCAGCAGCGTGCTGCCTTCCCAGGTCACGCTTTCTTCCAGTTCGGCCGGATACGGCCGGATCGCGAAGCGCGCCGGGCCGATTTGCGCGGCCGGGGCCACCCGCATGCGCGCATCGAGCGCCAGCACGCCGTGTTCGTCGGCCAGCAGGGGGTTGATGTCGAGTTCCTGCACCTCGGGCAGGTCGGCCAGCAGCGTGGCGATGCGCACCAGCACCGTGCACAGCGCCTCCATGTCGGCTGGCGGACGGCCACGGTAGCCGGAGAGCAGCCGCGCCACCCGCGTGCGGCCGACCAGGTCGCGCGCCAGCACCTGGTTCAGCGGCGGCAGCGCCAATGCGCGGTCGCCGATGGTTTCCACTGCGATGCCGCCCTGGCCGAACAGGATCACCGGGCCGAACACCGGATCGCAGCTGGCGCCCACGATC
>JBCNOX010000561.1:0-3726 GCA_039593645.1 Pseudoduganella sp. | reverse complement strand
CTGGCGGCTCGCTACAACTTCTCGCCGTCGTTCGCGCTGCGCGGTTCGGCGCAGAACGGCTTCCGTGCGCCGTCGCCGCAACAGCAGTTCTTCACTTCCACGGCCACCAACTTCGTGAGCGGGGTGCCGTTCGACATCACCACCTTCAAGCCGACCGATCCTGCTGCGGTGGCGCTGGGAGCCAAGCCGCTCGATGCCGAGAAGTCGACCAACTTCTCGCTCGGCGCGGTCGGCAAGATGGGCAAGGCCAGCCTGACGGTGGATGCGTTCCAGATCAAGATCCGCGACCGTATCGTGCTGTCGGAGAACCTGCTGCAAACCAATGTGCGCAACTACCTGAACTCGCAGGGCTTCATTGGCATCGGCGGCGGGCGCTTCTTCATCAACGGCGTGAATACCACCACCCGTGGTGTGGACGTGGTGGCGAACTATCCGTGGAATGCGGGCAATGTGGGCAAGTTCGACTTCACGCTGGCGGGCAATTACACCAAGACGGAAGTGACCAAGGTACCGGCAACGGCCCAACTGGCCGCGCTGAATCCGGCGCCAGTGCTGTTCGACCGCGTCAATGTGCTGACCTTCGAGCATGGCACGCCGCAGACCAAGTTCACGGCCAGTGTGAACCATACGCTGGGCAACTGGAGCGGTACTTTCCGCGCCACGCGCTATGGCAAGGTGCTGCAGCCTGATGCGAATCCGGCACGCGATCACTGGATGACGCCGAAGACCCTGGTGGACGTGGAAGGGCGCTACAAGATCACGCAACGCCTGACTGCAGCGGTGGGCGCGGAGAACCTGTTCGACCAGTATCCGGATCCGTATCCGGCACTGTTGAACGGTACCGGCAATGCGCCGTACTCCAACTACTCGCCGTTCGGCCGCTCCGGGCGCTTCGTATATGCCCGTTTGAACTACACGCTTTAAGCTGTCTTAACCTGGCTTTACAGTTGCGCAGATTTTTTACAAGAGCGTAATACTGCGATACAAAAAGCCGGGGTTTGGATAACAGGCTGTTACAGCAGCCTGCGACGATGGGCATCGACGATATTCCGGTATCCCGATGCCCATTTCCATTTCTGCCTCCAAGCGCGAGCGCTTCGTTCGCGGCACGCTGTCGTTTGCCGCCATCTTCCTGTTTTGCCTGAGCTACTGGATCCACCGGTACTTCGGGCAGGTCGACATTCACCAGATCGCCTATCACCTGGATTTCGGCCTCGATATCGCCAGGACCTCCGATCCGGTATTTGCCAAGCGCTTCGTGCGCTGGTGCGTGATCGCGCCACTTTTGCTCTTCGTATTGTTTGCCTGGGCGCAGCGCCGCCTGACACTGCGCCTGCGACGGGGGCTGCCGGCCGTCCTGCTTGCGGCCGCCGTCGCATTCTGGCTATGGGACGTATCGGCCTTCAAGTTCATGGAGGCGAATTTCGGTCCCGATTATTTCGGCGCGAACTACGTGCCGCCAGCCTCCGTTGCGCTGCACGAGCAGCAGGCGAAAAAGCTGGTCCTGATTTACGTGGAAAGCCTGGAGACTGGATACTCCGACCGCAGTGCCTTCGGCCGCGACTTGCTGGCGCCCCTGACCGCGTTGCACGGCACCAGCTTTCCCGCCTACGAACAGGCGCCCGGCACCAGCTGGACCATCGCAGCCATGGTCGCCACCCAATGCGCGGTGCCGCTGGAACGGGTATCGATCTTCGACGGCAATACGCAAGGTCAGATGATGGAATCCTTCCTCGGCAAGGCGGTATGCCTGAGCGACCTGCTGGCACAGCGCGGCTACCGCAACGTCTTCATGGGCGGCGCCGCATCGAGCTTTGCGGGCAAGGACAAATTCCTGCGCCAGCATCACTATCACGAGATCTACGGCAAGGATGAATGGCTGCAGCGCGGCGCCAGCGAAAGCACGATGAATGGCTGGGGCTTATACGATGCCGACCTGTTCCGCGAAGCGAAGGCCAGGCTGGGCGAGCTGTCGGCTTCGAAGCAGAAGTTCCACCTGTCGCTGCTGACGGTCGACACCCACGAGCCGGCCGGCATGCTGTCGGCGCAGTGCGCGCAGCAAGGTTATGCGGGGAGCTTCGACGGGATCGTGTCCTGTACCGCGGCAGCGGTGGCGGATTTCGTGCGTTTTGCGGAGCGCAACGGCTACCTGGAGAACACCAATGTGGTGATTGTCGGCGACCACCTGTCGCGCAAGAATCCTTTGTCGCCGCAGCTGGCGCAGATGCCGCGCCGGACCATCTTCAACGTTTTCCTGGCCCACGATGCGCCGGCCCCGAATCGCGCGCAGCTGCTGCATTTCGACCTGCTGCCGACCATCATGGAATTCATCGGCTACCAGGTGCCTGGCGGGCGCCTGGGCCTGGGCTACAGCGGCTTCAACGCCCATCGCCGCATGCCGCCGCCGGAACGGCTGGCGGCCATGGAGCGCGACCTGCTCAACCGATCCAGCGAATACCTGGCCCTGTGGCACGGGCCGGAATGATCGGCGTCAGATCAGGCCCCCATCCAGGGCAGGCCGGCCTTGCACCAGCCGCCCACGGTCTTGCGGTGGCCTTCGGCATCCTTGTCGCCCTCAAAGCCTTCCAGGATGTCGTAGCACCGGGTATAGCCGGCTTCTGTCGCAGCCTTGGCCGCGTGGCGCGAACGCACGCCGGAGCGGCACAGGAAGACGATGACCGTATCCTTGTTCGGCACTGCTGCCGCCAGTTGCGCCAGGAAGTCCGGATTCGGCGTCCCGCCCGGATACAGGTTCCACTGCGCCGCATGGTGCTGCTCGGCCGGAATCGATACCCGTCCCACCCAATCCCGTTCGGCATTGGTCCGCACGTCGACCAGGCGCACGTGCGGATCGCATTTCAGCAACTCGTATGCCTCATGTGGGGTCACCGCACCGGCATAGGGCAGGGAAGTGTCGCGTTTGCGTGCACGGTCGAGGATTTCGGAGCTGGAACTCATGGTTTTTCCTTTATGATGACTGCACCACAACGATGCATTTGCTTCAATTGGTGCGAAGATGCACCATAGTGGTGCAATAATCGGCAGGCGCACCCGCATGGTGCGCGATTTGCGTGTCGGTAGCATGGATTTGGCTGGCATGATATCTGCTTAATGTACCACCAGCGTTCGCCGCACCCAAGTGGTCGCGGCAGTTTTTTCACTTAGGAGATATGTAATGGCACTGACCGCCGCAGACGTTCTGAAGATGGTACAAGAGCACGAAGTCAAGTTCGTGGACTTCCGTTTCGCCGATACCCGTGGCAAGGAACAGCACGTAACCGTGCCTGTGTCCCATTTCGACATCGACAAATTTGAATCGGGCCACGCTTTCGACGGTTCTTCCATCGCCGGCTGGAAAGGTATCGAAGCCTCCGACATGATCCTGCTGCCGGACCCTGCGACTGCCAATATCGACCCATTCTTCGAAGAGACCACCCTGTTCATGCAGTGCGACGTGATCGAACCGTCGGACGGCAAGGGCTACGACCGCGACCCACGTTCCATCGCCAAGCGCGCTGAAGCCTACCTGAAATCCTCCGGCCTGGGCGACACCGCTTACTTCGGCCCAGAGCCAGAATTCTTCATCTTCGACTCCGTAAAGTGGAAGATCGACATGTCCGGCGCGATGGTCAAGATCGACTCCGACGAAGCTTCCTGGTCGACCGACAAGGACATCGACGGCGGCAACTCCGGCCACCGTCCAACCGTGAAGGGCGGCTACTTCCC